>SLOW01000319.1 GCA_007132315.1 Opitutales bacterium | reverse complement strand
TGACGTTGTGGCACCCCGTCACAATGCCTGCTTTTTCGTCCACGGCTGCTTCTGGCACCGGCATCCCGGATGCAGGAAAGCGACGATTCCTGCATCCAACCGGGCGTACTGGGAACCGAAGCTCGCCGGAAACGTACGCCGGGATATCCGGAACCAGGAGGATCTTTTGCAGATGGGGTGGAAGGTCATGGTCGTGTGGGAGTGCGAGCTCGCCGACCAGGATGAATTGTCGGCGCGCGTCGAGGCGTTTCTCCGGACCGGTGATCCTATGCCTCGACAAGGGCGTGCAGATCTGAAAAATCTTCAAAATCCGCTTCCTCAGAAAATTGACCTTGACCGGTTCCGTCGATCCGGCAAGATCATGAACATGAGTTCATCATTTGCCTTTTACGAGTTCTTTGCCGGAGGCGGGATGACCCGCCTCGGACTCGGAGACCGCTGGACGTGCATCTACGCGAACGAATGGTGCGAACGTAAAGCGGAAAGCTACAAAAGGAATTTCGCCGGCGGAAGCGAATTGCACGTGGATGACATCGCATCCGTAAAAACGGATGATCTCCCCGGCAGGGCTGATTTCGCATGGGCGTCCTTCCCCTGCCAGGATCTGTCGCTGGCCGGGAAACGGGCTGGCTTGGCGGGCGAACGCAGTGGGACGTTTCATCCGTTTTGGCGGTTGATGCTCGATTTGAAGAACGAGAACCGGGCGCCCCGAATGATTGGCCTGGAAAATGTGACCGGCGCCATCACTTCTCACGGAGGCCGGGATTTTCATACCGTCCTGGAATTGATCGCCGACGCCGGTTACCGACCGGGCCCGCTCGTCATTGACGCCGGGCACTTTGTCCCGCAGTCACGGCCGAGGTTGTTCATTGTCGCAGTCGACGAGTCCATTCCGTTGGATGGTTTTTCAGACGCGATGTCGCAGATCTCGCCATGGCAGAAGTACGGTCTCCACGATGCATGGCTTCGTGCGCCGAAATACGTAAAAGACGCCTGGGTGTGGTGGAGACTCCCTATCCCGGATGAACCCGTAACTGCGCTTGCCGATCTCGTCGAAGACACGCCCGGCTCCGTTCCTTGGCACACAGCCGCCCAAACCGAAAAACTGATCGCCATGATGAGCCAGCGGAACCGTCGAAAACTGGAAAGTGCTGTTTCCGCAGGGGGTCGTCACGTAGGCACTGTGTACAAACGGACACGGGTCGAAAACGGACGGAAATTTCAACGCGCCGAGATCCGCTTCGACGGAATCAGCGGCTGCCTGCGAACGCCGGCAGGCGGGTCCAGCCGACAGATCATCATCGTGATTGATGACGGTAAAATCCGATCCCGCTTGCTTTCCACCCGGGAAGCCGCCCGGCTTATGGGGCTTCCGGACAGCTACGTCCTGCCGTCGTCCTACCTCGAGGCCTACCACCTGGCTGGCGACGGCGTGGTAGTCCCGGTGGTTGGTTGGCTGGAAAAGTGGTTGCTGCGTCCGCTGGCTGAACGCGCGCATTCGGAGTTTCCAGCCATCGCGTCCCCTTCCGCCCAATCGGCCTTCGCCTGACCGGGGACGCTTAAGGCATCTCTTGCTTCCCGAACTCAACACCGCCCGCGCGGCAATTCGGGTTGTTATCTTTGGAATCCAATCACAAGCTAATGCCAGCATGAAAAACGACGACGTCATCCCGTGCCGGCTTGCCAGGGATACCGAGCAAAAGGTCGGCGACTACGTAAATTCCCTCCTTGAACAGGCGCATACGATAGGAAATCACGGACTCGACAAAGACGAATTCCATCGAAGCGGCCTATTCCGTTCTGCCATCGAACGCATTCGGGGTAAGATGAGCGCATCCATGGTCGAGAAACGCCAATTCGTTGCGGCTCTATTGGACCACCTGAGAGACCACGGCTTCATTGCGGAATGGAAAAGCGCCGAGAGCTCCGATCGACATGACTACGAAGTACGTAACCGGGACAACCGAATCACGGCAATTGAAACAAAAGGTTGTCTGGACGGAAACAACACAAACATATTTGTCAGGCCTCCGAATGCGGATGAATTCGTCATTTGGTCCCTTTGTCAAAATGCCGCCGCCGATCCCCGCCATAATGCCTGGTCCGGAATCCATACACGGCTGGGCGCCGAAATGATCGTGTCGAAACAGAAGATCGATGCCGTCGTCATCTGGGACATGCTTTGCGGCACGCTCGGACGTCCCTGCCCCAAGCTCGCGGCGTCTCCCGAACGCACAACCGAAGTCGCATCCTACCGCGTTCCACCGCCCTGCATCTACCTTTTTCCGAAGACGATTCCGGATCCAAGAAACAACCCGGAGCCCGATCCTATGCGCCTGGAAGACGTGTCATTCGCTTCGACTCTTTTTCACGCGTTTCAATGCCGCGAAGAGGAAGTTCGCATGGTGCGGATTCGCGCGAAACGCGATGGCCCCGATTTTGTGAGGCAAACCACAGTCGAGGCCGCCGGAAAACCCCTGCGCGAGTCGAAATGGACAAAACTCCGACGTTCGGGAGCCTGAGAATTAGAGTTAGGGATGCGGGCGAACCGGAACTCGTATGTTACCAAGGTGTTCATCTCTCCCATCATTGGAGGGCAACGAGGTAGTTTGTGCATTTCTTACCCCGCGTCTTCCGTAATATTGTTAGCGGAAGACGGGTCCTGGCAAACAGCCGACCACACCGAAGAACGGATCGGCATCATCAGGTTTTGCCGCTTCCGGGGCAGAATCGGCTTGGAAGGCCCGGTTCTTGTCGAATAGGGTGGAAGCGAACCATGAATTGGCAAATCAAGCCCTTTTCGCACCGATGTTGTTTGAGCGGAAACGCCTTTGAGGATGGCGCTCGCTACGTGAGTTACCTGGTCGTTGACGGGAAAAGCGGGGAGCTGACTCGTTTCGATCTCTCGCGGGAGGACGAGGAGCGTTTCGAACCTCCAGGTGAGGTGTTGTGCCGCTGGTCGCGTGTCTACAAAAAGGAACCGGAACAGGAAAACACGGCGAAGCTTCAAAAGGAGAGCGCGGAATCGATCTTCATTTCACTTTTCGAATCGGAGGACGAGGACGACCGGGAGGAGCGTGAGACCATGAAGCAGGTTCTGGGGGTGTTTCTCGAACGGAAGAGGGTACTCCGGGACCGGGGGTTTTCGAACGAGGGGTCCCTTCAGGTCATGGAGCACCGAAAAAGCGGGAACGTTTTTCTCGTTCCCACCGGGCGCATGACCCCCGATTCGTTGTTGCGGATCCAGGAAAAGTTGGGCGAGTGGATCGGGTAGGCGCGGTCGTTTGCGCTCCGGGTCCGATCGCCCCTGCCGCGGTCACCCAATCACAGGGACACGGAAACATCCCTCGAAACCGGGTTCCCTTTCACCGGCGGAAGTCCCGGCACGCCGGGAGGATCCGACGGGAACGAGGACACCGGCCGGCGTTGAATCCTTAGTGCAACGATTGTTCAGGCGCCGGCAGCGCGTGGGCGCCGCCGGCCGCGGAACCTCGGTTTCCCCCTCGGTCCGGAGAATGACCGTCCCCGGCCCGTTCTTCCGGCGCGCGGTTTCCGCGTTGGGTCCCTTCCTCCCCGATCGCCTTCCCGGTGCCGGGCGGCAACGGCTTCCGAGTGGTGGTCGTGATCCTCGTCCACGCGTACGGTCTGTTTGATCAGACGCTCAACCGACCGAAGCAGGTTCAATTCGTCTCCGGAACAGAAACTGACGGCACGGCCGCTGGCGCCGGCCCGGGCGGTGCGCCCGATGCGGTGGACGTAGCTGTCGGCTTCCATGGGAAGGTCGTAGTTGACGACGAGTGTGATGTTGCGCACGTCGATGCCGCGGGCGGCGACATCGGTTGCAACCAGAACCGGGGTGCGTCCTTCGCGGAAGCGGTCCAGGGTTTTCAGGCGCGCCGCCTGCGACTTGTTGCCGTGGATGGCATCGGTCCGTATTCCCGCGCGGTTGAGTTTTTCGGCCAGCTTGCGGGCGCCGTGTTTGGTGCGGCTGAAAATCAGATTCAGCTCACCCCGGTTGTCCTTCATCCGGCTGCCGAGGAGATCGAGAAGAAGCGCGTGTTTGTCGTTCTGCTGCACAAACAGGACACTCTGATCGATTTTCTCCGCGGTGGTGACCTGCGGATCGATGCGGATCTCGGCGGGTTCCCGGAGAAGGGTGGCCGCAAGTTTCGAGATTTCGGGGCCCATGGTCGCCGAGAAAAAAAGCGTTTGGCGCGCCGCCGGGAGTTTCTTCGCAATCCTGCGGATGTCGTTGATGAACCCCATATCCAGCATGCGGTCGGCCTCGTCGAGGACAAAGCAGGAAATCCCGGAAAGATCCGCGCGCCCCTGTTCCATCAGGTCGAGCAGACGGCCGGGTGTGGCTACCAGAACGTCGAGCCCGTTCTGCAGGGCCCTGACCTGCGGGTGCTGGGAGACGCCGCCGTGCACCAGCCCGATACGGAATTTCACGTTGCCGCCGTAAGCGTGGAAACTGTCCGCGACCTGACCGGCCAACTCGCGGGTCGGAGTGAGGATGAGCGTGCGTACCGTTCCGCGCTCAGGTTTTCGATTCAACCCGGCGATGCGGTGCAGGATCGGAAGGGCGAAGGCCGCCGTCTTTCCGGTGCCCGTCTGTGCGCAGGCGAGCAGATCGCGGCCCTCCAGAAGGACCGGAATGGCGCGCGCCTGAATCGGCGACGGTTGCGTGTACCCCTTCACGGTCAGGGCGCGCTGCAGCGGTTCGGCCAAAGGCAATGAGGAAAAGTTCAATTCGGTCATAGTTACGGTGTGGGCGCCTCGAATAATCGTTGTGTCGCGGGCGCCGCGGCGATCGATGAGAATTCGTTTGAATTACCGGATATCAATCGCTCATCGAAAACAGACCGAATCGGGTGGAGGGTTTCACCCTCGCAAACCCGCCTCAGCGTGTGCCTGACAAAAGGAAAACCCAATGGAAGCGTTCCACCCCGACAGCTTTGGCCGAGCATGGCAAGGACTAATTTCGCACGGGATTCGGCGAAAAGCACCCTATTCCACGACCGCTGTCTCGCTGTACCTGCCCGAGCGGTCGAATGCTTTCAGTTGAACGCGACCCGACACATCGACCGGGCCGGTATAGGTCTCCGACGTGATCGTCGGCTCCTCTCCGTTCGTCGTGTAACGGATCTCCAGGCCCGGATACTTGGTGTTCGCCTCGAGACGGCCATCGGCAACCCTGGCTCCGGGTTTGGGAATGCGGTAACGGTAACCCCCGTCGAGAGCCGACAGACGGGGGAGTTCCCTTTGCGCCAGCGTGTTGGCGAAGACGTTCCACTGTCGCTGCATCTCTTCCTCCCGCTCCCGCCGTTCTTCCATCACTTCAAAGGAACGTTCGGCCGTCCAGGCGCTTTCGGCGAACCCGGCGAGTCTCGGGAGCAGGTAGTACTCCAGCATGTCCGCTCCCAAAACCGTTTCACTCCACAGATGCGCCTGAACACCGAGGATGTTCTCCCTGGCCTCCGGTTTCAAACGTTCCATGTCCGCGAATTCGGTGTCGATGTCGATTGGATGTCCCCGGCGCGTTCTCAGCGTGGTCTTGTAGATGTCGAACGGAGCGTACTGCCATGCGTCACGGGTATTGATGAACCCGGCCGAGTAATGCCCGGGCTCCCGCGGGTGATTGTTGTAGGCGAGGTCGAAATAGAAGTTGGAACGGTGACACAGCACCACCGGATAGCCGCCGTTCGCCAGCCGGTACGCCAGGTCGCGGGTCCGTCCCTGGTTTCTCCATACATACG
>SLOW01000056.1 GCA_007132315.1 Opitutales bacterium | reverse complement strand
TCCCTCGGACATTGATTCGAAAATAAAGCTTTTCACGCCTTTTGCCATGAAAGTTCCTCTTTTTAGTCTGGGTTCATTATTCATTCGAAAAAACGGGATCCATGCGTGAAGCTGGCGGGTTCATGAATATGGAATCGGAAATCGGGCGGAGGCGCACCTTCGCCATCATCTCGCACCCGGACGCCGGAAAGACGACCCTGACCGAAAAGTTCCTGCTTTACGGAGGAGCGGTTCAACTGGCGGGTGCGGTTACGGGGAAGAAGAAAGACCGGGCGACCGCTTCCGATTGGATGGAGCTGGAAAAACAGCGCGGCATCTCAGTCAGCTCCACCGTGTTGCAGTTTCCCTATGATAACTACTGTGTCAATCTTCTGGATACACCCGGCCACGAGGATTTCTCCGAGGACACTTACCGGGTTCTGACCGCTGTGGACGCGGCGATCATGGTGATCGACGCCGCCAAAGGCATCGAAGCGCAAACCCGCAAGCTGTTCGAAGTCTGTCGCATGCGCGGCTTGCCGATTTTCACGTTTGTCAACAAATGCGAGCGGCCGGGGAAAGGGCCCCTTGCGCTGTTGGACGAAATCGAATCGGTACTCGGCCTCGGCGCCTACCCGATGAACTGGCCCATGGGGGACGGGGCGCAGTTTCACGGATTGATCGATCGCCGCCGGCGCCAGGCGCATTTTTTCGAGGCGACCGCGGGAGGGCGCCACCGGGCGGCGGAAGTGTCGTCGGACCTGGCGGACGACGCGTTGCTGCGGGAGAAGCTCACCGACAGCGCCCGCACGCAGCTCCTGGAGGAAATCGACATGCTCGAAATGGCCGGGGAGGAATTCGATCGGGCCGCGGTGATGGAAGGCCGGTTGACGCCGGTGTTCTTTGGCAGCGCGCTGAACAATTTCGGCGTGCGGCTGCTATTGGACGATTTTCTGGCGTTGGCGCCGGCGCCTCGATCCCGAAAGGTGGACGAGACGGCGATCGATCCCGCCCGGCCGGAGTTCTCCGGTTTCGTGTTCAAAATCCAGGCCAACATGGACCCGCAGCACCGGGACCGGGTGGCCTTTATCCGCATCTGTTCGGGCCGCTTCAGCCGGGACATGTCCGTGCTTCACGCCCAAAGCGGCAAGAAGATCCGATTGTCGTTCGCCCAACGGGTATTCGGACGGGACCGCGAGACCCAGGACGAAGCCTGGCCGGGTGATGTGATCGGCATCGCCGGCAACACCGAGCTCGGACTCGGCGACACGGTGACCGAGGATCCGGCGATCCTGTACCGGGAATTACCGCGGTTTCCCCCCGAATGTTTCGCCTACCTGCGCAACGAGGACATGCGAAACTACAAGCGCTTTCGCGCCGGACTGGAGCAGATGTTGCACGAGAAAGTGGTCCAGCGATTTCACCTCGCCGGTTCGGCGGATCTGGCTCCGTTCCTGGGAGCGGTCGGGCCGCTGCAGTTCGATGTGGTCCGCTTTCGGTTGGAAAGCGAATACCGCGCCACCACCCGTCTGGAGCCGGCGAGCTGGACCGTGACCCGTTGGGTGGGGGAGGGCGTTACGGTGGATCAACTCGGGGCGCGGTTTCTCCCCTCCGGAGCGGCCGTGGCGACCGACGACGACGGGCGTCCGGTGATGTTGTTCGCCGACGAATGGAACCTGCGTTATTTCAACGACAAACAACCGGAGATCCCTCTGCACGAATACCCGCCCGAATCCGCTCCCAAATCCCTGGCGCGGGCAGCGATCTGATTACTGCCCGCGGATTTCCTTCACGTACCGGGAAACCGACGTGAACAGCTTGCGCCCGAAGACGCCGATAGTCAGCAGGATGTTTTGCAGGTCTTCGTCGGAAAAGGTGATCTTCTCTCCCTCCTGAAAGACCTTTTCCATGGATTCCAAGTCATCGGGCTGCTTCCAGAGGTCACCCGCCGCGACACCCGGCTTGGCCGCCTGGAGTTCGATGGACAGAGCGCCGTTTTCATCGACCTGCGGCTCGCGCACGATGCCCTGTTGACGGGCGAGGGCCTGCAAAGCGAATCCCAGGGAAACAAGCGTGTCCTCCAGGTCGCTCATCAGACCGAAGCGCTCTTCCAGCCGGTTGAACTTCTGGTCGATCGGCATCCGGGTGAATTCGCGCTGCGCCTCCTGCGCTTCTTTTTGCGCCTCCGGCGAGAGATCTCCCTGCTCGGTCTGCGTCTTGACCAGCGTCAGAAACAGGTGCGCATTGTCCAGACAGTGCACCGCCAAATTCAGCGCGTCGCTGAGAAGCTGGCGCACCATGAGATCGTTGGCGTAGGCCTGCATCTGCTCGAAATTCAGGTGGAGGGCCGCCGCCGGCATCATGCGCGGCTCCCGGGCGCGGCGGGCGTACGCGTCATCGGTCACCGCTTCGCGCGCCGCCAGATTGAAGGCGAGCATATCGAAATGCCGCTGCAGGCCGGTGGCGAATTGCTCGGCCATCGTTTTCAGATTGAGTTCCCGGGGCTTTCCCGGATTGGGCTGATTGGGCTGATCTGACATGTGAACTAAAGTCTGTCGCGCGGCGCGTCTCCGTTCGTGCGTTCCTTATCCCTGAAAATCCGCGCCAAATGCGCAAGATCTCTCGTGACGAAACAAGCTGCAAGGCTGAAAAACGAACGCCGGATCGCGATTTGAATTCCGTGACGCGCCGGTCCGTTCGGTCCGTTTCGGGGCTGTCGCCTTGTTCTTGCGGGAAGGCGGCGGGTCGAGTGGAATGCGGGGATGGCGACGGATGAAGCGAGGCGTTCGGGGAGTGGGTTGTTATTCGGATGGATCCGCGGTGCCGCGGCGACGGCGGCGCTCGTGTTCCTGCTCGGCGGTTGCGCCCACCACCAGGTGGGACCGGGAATACCGCAGCCGTATGCGCCGCTCGAAGCGCCCTCGTTCGGGGCGTTCGAGGACCTGGAGGTCGATGGCGTGCCGCTGGCGGAGCACCTCGCCGCGCGGACGTTCCGCATCACCGGCAATTTGCGGCCGGTGGGCGAAAGGCGCGGATCGGGCGAACCGACCGGTCTGGAGAAAGTGGACGACTCGGAAGGCATCACCTTCGGGTGGGCGATTCCGTTGTCGGAAGACGGCTACTTCCTGACCGCGGCCCACATCATCGAACGTTCGCCGCGGCCCCTGTTTCTGCTGGGGCGCTTGCCGGGGGGGGAGGTGCTGGTCGAACCGCTGCGGGTGGTGTTCAATTCCTGGCAGGGACTGGATACCGAGGAACTGTCGGAACTGATACCCACCGACGTCGCGGTGGTCCACGTGACGGCCCGGGTGCCCGTCACCGTGCGGTGGGCCGAGCCGTGGGAGTTGCGTCCGGGCACCGGTCTGGCGGCGGTCGGCGGGGAACGGTTCTGGCCGCCCGAGGTGAACGGCGGCCGCCTGATCCAGACTCGTCCGGGCGTGCGCGCGCCGGGCACCGGGACGGGTTCACAATCGATCGGGACACTTGTCCTCATCCACGACGCGCTGGAGGGATACGGCGGCAGCGGTGCGCCGGTGATGCTCAATGACGGTCGCCTGGCCGGGATGACCATCGGCGGCGGAAACTGGGACGTGCCGGTTTCGCTGTTGGACGGGGAACGGCCGGAGGGCGTTCCGGACGAGCTGCGTCGAATCCGCGCGGCTGCCGCCCTGTATCCCGATCCCGACGCCTTGGAACGCGTGATCAGCCGGGACCGGCGGCGCATGGCGGATGAGACCTGAGCCGGGATGAGTTGTGGAGGGGTGGAGTTGGATAATTGGGCGTGCGGATGCGAGGTTCAAAGGGATGAAACTTCGGGATTGTCTCGGGGGTCGGTAGTCAATCAGTCTCGAAAGGAAAGAATCACTTATGTTGAAAGAAACGAATTCGGAGGTGGTGGAACAGGTGAGGTCGGCCCGGGAGCGGTGTTTCCGGGAATTGCGCAAGAGCATTGTGGGGCAGGAGGTGGTGGTCGAACAGATCATCATTGCCCTGCTGGCCCAGGGACACGCCCTGTTGATGGGTGTGCCGGGACTGGGCAAAACGTTGCTGGTCAAGTCGATCGCACGCCTGTTTTCGCTGAGCTTCAATCGCATCCAGTTCACCCCCGACCTCATGCCGGCCGACATTTTCGGCACGGAAGTGATCGAGGAGGATCCGGCCACCGGCAAACGGGACTTCCGTTTCGTCAAGGGACCGGTCTTCGCCAATATCCTGCTGGCGGATGAGATCAACCGCACCCCGCCGAAGACACAATCCGCGTTGCTCGAAGCCATGGGCGAGCGGCACGTGACGGCGGCCGGGCACACGCACGATCTGGAGCCGCCGTTCTTTGTCCTGGCCACCCAGAACCCGATCGAACTCGAAGGCACCTACCCGTTGCCGGAGGCCCAGCTCGACCGCTTCCTGTTGAACTGCGTGATGGATTACCTGAGCACGGAGGACGAGGAGCGCATGGTGGCGGCGACGACCGCGCCCGAATCGGCCGCCCCGGAAGCGGTTTTCACCCGGGAGGAAATCCTCGAACTGCAGCGGCTGGTGCGCGAGGTTCCGGTGTCGGCCAACGTCGTGTCGTACGCGGTGCGCCTGGTGACGGCCACCCGGCCGGAGAACGAACGCGCCACGCCGATGGTACGCGAAATGATCAAGTGGGGCGCCGGTTCCCGCGCCTCGCAGGCGCTGATCCTGGCGGGCAAGGCGCGCGCGCTGCTCGAAGGGCGCTACAACGTGGCCTGCGAGGACGTCCGGGCTCTGGCCTTGCCGGTTCTGCGCCACCGCGTCATTACCAACTTCCACGCCGAAGCCGAAGGCATTCGTTCGTCGGACGTCATCGCGGATCTCCTGAAGCGCGTCCCCGAGGATCAATGAGCGTCTCCCTGGTCGAGCTTCTCTCGCCGGCCACCCTGTCCCGGATCGAGAACTACGCCCTGCTGGCCAAGGTGGCGGTCGAAGGGTACATGTCGGGTCTGCACCGCAGCTTCACGCGGGGGCAGGGCAGTGAATTCCTCCAATACCGCGACTACGCCCCCGGCGACGACCTCAAGTACGTGGATTGGAAAGTGTATTCCCGCAGCGACCGCTATTACACCAAAGTTTTCCAGGAGGAAACCAACATGAACTGCTTTCTCGTCCTCGACGCCAGCGCGTCGCTGGACTACCAGGGCGAACGGGCGGACTGCGGCAAATGGCGTTACGCCTGTATGGTCGCGGCCTGCCTGGCCTACCTGGCTTCTCGCCAGGGCGACAATGTCGGACTCTGCATCTACAACGACGACGTGGTCGAGATGATCGACGCCCGGCAGCGGCAGGGCCAACTCCCGCGCATCCTCAGTGCGCTCGCGCGCCACAAGCCGGCCGGCGCCGCGCGTCACGAGTACGCTTGGAACTACTTGATGGGTCACCTGCGCAGCCGGGGCATGGTGGTGTTTCTGTCCGACTTCCTGGAAGCCGAAGAAACCCTGCCGCCCATCCTCAAACGTATTCGCTACGCCCGGCACGAATGCGTCGCCGTCCAGGTGCTCGATCCGGACGAACGGGACCTGCCCTTCGACCGTTCGACCGAGTTCATCGAACCCGAGGAAGGCGGGCGAATCCTGACCAATCCCGAAACCATCCGGACGCAATACATGGAAAAGATGAACGATTTTCAGCAACGGCTGTCGGTGGGATTGACGCGATCGCAGGTGGAGTTCCTTTCCCTGCTCTCTTCGGACTCGCTGGCGCGGTCCCTGTCGGCCTACCTGCACAAGAGGGAGGCGTTGCGGTAAGTAGCGAAGCGTATGCTGACCTTTCAATCTCCAATCCTTCTCTGGG
>SLOW01000059.1 GCA_007132315.1 Opitutales bacterium | reverse complement strand
GACGAGATCCATCTTGTTCACGCACAGCACGACGTGCTGGATGTTCAGCAGCGAGGCGATGAACGCGTGGCGGCAGGTCTGCTCGACCACCCCCTTGCGCGCGTCGATCAGAATCACCGCCAGG
The DNA here is from genome assembly GCA_007132315.1 of Opitutales bacterium. Classification (GTDB taxonomy): domain Bacteria; phylum Verrucomicrobiota; class Verrucomicrobiia; order Opitutales; family T3Sed10-336; genus SLOW01. The sequence continues at coordinate 5,683 of SLOW01000059.1, read as the reverse complement.
TTGGCGGTCGAGGCGCCGGTCACCATGTTTCGGGTGTATTGAATGTGACCGGGCGTATCGGCGATGATGAACTTGCGCCGCGGCGTCGCGAAGTAGCGGTAGGCCACATCGATCGTGATCCCCTGCTCGCGCTCCGCCTTGAGGCCGTCGGTCAGGAGCGCGAGATTGACGTTCTCGTCACCCCGCTGCCGGCTCGTGGTTTCGATCGCTTCGAGTTGATCTTCAAAGATGGTCTTGGTGTCGAACATCAGCCGCCCGATCAGGGTGCTCTTGCCGTCATCGACACTTCCCGCAGTGGTGAACCGCAGGAGATCCATCTCTTCGAGTTGTTGGGCTTGGTCGCTCATTGTTTAGAAATAGCCTTGTTTCTTACGGTCTTCCATGGCGGTTTCGGAACGCTTGTCGTCGGCCCGGCCGCCCCGCTCGGTCACGCGGGCGGCGGCGACTTCCGCGATGATGTCGTCCAGCGAATCGGCCACCGACTCCACCGCGCCGGTGCAGGTCATGTCGCCGACGGTGCGGAACCGCACTCGGCGTGTTTCCACGGTTTCCTTGTCGCCGACGCTGATGAACGGCGAATTCGCCAGCAGGGTGCCGTTGCGGGCGACCACTTCCCTATCGTGGGAAAAATAGATGGTGGGCAGTTCCAGTTTTTCCCGGAGGATGTACTGCCAGACGTCCATCTCGGTCCAATTGCTCAACGGAAACACGCGAAAATGCTCCCCCATGTTTTTCTTGCCGTTGAACAGGTACCAGAGTTCCGGACGCTGATTCTTGGGGTCCCACTGACCGAACTCGTCGCGATGGGAGAAGAACCGCTCCTTGGCGCGCGCTTTTTCCTCGTCGCGCCGGGCGCCCCCAATGGCGGCGTCGAATTGAAACTCCTCGATGGCGTCGAGCAACGTCACCGTTTGCAGGGCGTTGCGGCTGGCGTTGGGTCCCTTTTCCTCGGCCGCGCGCCCCTGGTCGATCGAGTCCTGGACGGTGCGCACGATCAGCCGTTCGCCCAGGCTTTCCACCAGGTTGTCGCGGAATTCCAGGGTCTCCGGGAAATTATGTCCGGTGTCGATGTGCAGGAGCGGAAACGGAAAATGCGCCGGGTGAAAGGCTTTCTGGGCGAGGCGGACCATCACAATGGAATCCTTGCCCCCTGAAAACATGAGCACCGGACGCTCGAACTGCGCGGCGACCTCACGCATGATAAAGATCGCCTCCGCTTCCAGCTGCTGCAAATGGGTTAAGTTGTACGACGTCATAAATCCACTCTCACTCTGATTTGCTTCCGGACGACCCGTTCCGGGATCGCTTCAGCCTCGGAAGCACAAAGCGGTACACGTCCTCCAGGCTGGTCTCAATCTTATTGTTCTCGGTATCCACCATCAGGTCGGGCCGCTCCGGCTCCTCGAAACCCGAATCCTTGCCGGTGAAGAAAGCCAGGTCGCCGGCGTTCGCCTTGACGTACAGGCCTTTCACGTCGCGCTCGGCGCATTTCCGAAAGGAACAGCGCACGTACACCTCGATCAGGTCGTCCCCCAGAATGCCGCGGGCGAGGTCGCGATAGCGCCGCAGCGGGGTGATGAAGGAATTGATCACAATCAGACCCGATTCGAGAAAGAGGCGCGACACTTCGGCGATGCGCCGGATGTTTTCCTCCCGGTCTTCATCCGAAAACCCGAGATTCCGGTTCAGTCCGGTGCGCACGTTGTCGCCGTCGAGCAACGCAGTGTAAAACCCTTTCCCGTACAACCGCCGCTCCAAGGCGTTAGCCAGGGTGCTCTTGCCCGACCCCGACAAGCCGTACAACCAGATCACACGGGCACGCTGACCGCTGCGGCGTTCCTTCTCCTCGCGCGTAAGCACTTGGTCGAAAATCGGATGAATGTTACTTGAGTTTTCCACCTTATTTACTAAAGAAAAGATGTTCGGAGGGTCGAATCAAGTCTTTTTTTACCGGGAAAAGGGTTCCCAGGCCGGGGCGACCCGGAACCCGTCGTCCGTATCCGGAATCGTGCCGTCCGGATCGCAGTGGGCGGCGAACGCGATCATGGCGGCGTTGTCGCCGGAGTGTTCCGGCCGGGAAATCCGCAGCGGGAGCTGGCGCCGCGCGGCGAGGGCCCGCATGGCGTCGCACAGTCTCCCGTTGTTCGCCACGCCCCCGGAAAGTCCGATACTGGCACAGGGATACCGGTCGAGGGCCGCAGCCACTTTGCCGGCGAGCGCCGCCACCACCGCTTCCTGGTAACCCGAGCACAAGTCGTCGCGGCAAGCGGCGATTTCCTCCGGCGCCATGTCGGCCAGCCGGTAACGCAAGCTGGTCTTCAGTCCGGAAAAACTGAACTTCAGGGCGCCCCGGTCTCCCGAGAACGCGCGGGGAAACGCGAACCGCGCCGGGTCACCCGCCCTCGCCCGCCGCTCGATTTCCGGTCCGCCGGGATATGGAAGCCCGAGCAGTTTGGCCCCTTTGTCCAAGGCCTCCCCGGCGGCGTCGTCCACGGTCCCGCCGAGCCACAGCGGCCGCCGATCCTCGCCGATGCGAAACAACAGCGTGTTGCCGCCGGAAACCAGCAACCCGAGATGCGGCAGCAGTTCCCGAAACCGTTCCGGAAACCTGTCCGGCTCCCCTTCGTGGAGTGGAATAAACGGCGAAAAGGCGTGCGCCCGCAGGTGATTGACCCCGATGACGGGAACCCCGGTCGCCAGGCTCAGGCTCCGCGCCAGCGCCGTGCCCATGGCGAGGCATCCGGCCAGGCCCGGACCCAGCGTAACCGCGATCACATCATAATCGAGCGTTTCGCACTCCGCCTCCATGAGGTCCAGGAGGGCGGGAAAGTTTTTAAGGTGCTCGCGGCTGGCCAAATCCGGCACGACGCCCCCGTACTCGCGGTGCAGGGCCACCTGGCTCGAGATCCATTGACCCAGAACACCCCGGTTCGGATCGAACAGGGCCAGGGCCGACTCATCGCAGGAACTCTCTATGCCGAGAATGGTCACATCCCCGACACCCGGCCCAGGTCGGCGTGCAGGAACAGACCCTTCAAGACGTCGATGCCCGCCTGCAACTGCCTGTCTTCGATCGGGGCGAACCCGAACCGCTCTTCAAATTCCTCGGGCGTCAGGTCCGGACGGCTCCTCTGCCGCAACAGGCTGGCCTCCTCCTCGATGGAGAGATCGACAACGATGTCGGGCCGCACGCCCTTCTCGTGGATCGTCACGCCCGCCGGGGTGTAATAGCGCGCCGACGTGTAACGCAGGGCATCGCCGCCGCGCAACGGTTCAACGCTCTGCACCGATCCCTTCCCGAACGACGTCTCACCCACGATGACCGCCCGCCGGGTGTCGCGCAACGCGCCGGCGACGATCTCCGAGGCGCTGGCGGAGCCGGAATTGATCAGGACCACAATGGGGTACTTACGATCGCGGGTGCCCGTTCGGGAACGGATCTCCCGCCGCGATTCGCGATCGCGCCCCTGGGTGTAAACCACCATTTCCCCGCGATCGAAAAACAGTCCCGCAACTTCCACCGAAGCCGAAAGCAGGCCTCCCGGATTGTTCCGCAGGTCGATGATCAAACCGCGCATGTCGCCATTTTCGAGCCCTTGAACGGCGTCCGCGAACTCGCTTCCGGTGCGCTCCCCGAATTGCGTCACCCGGATGTACCCGATGTCTCCCTCCAAGAGCCCCACGTCCCGGACACTCTCCAATTCAATGATCTCGCGCACCACCGTCACCTCGATGGTTTCCTCGGTCTTCGGCCGGTAAAGGGTGATCGACACCTCTTCCCCCGGTTCCCCGCGCAAGAGCTCCACCATGCGATCGGTGGTGAAATCGTCGGTGCTCTCGCCGTTTACCCCCACGATCTGGTCGCCCGGCAGTATGCCCGCCGCTTCCCCGGGTGTGTTGGCGATGGGCGAAACCACGGTCACGCGGTTGTCCCGCATTTCGATCTGGATGCCGATGCCCCCATACTGCTGCTGGGTTTCCTCCTGCAACGTCGTGAACATCTCGCGCGACAGGTACTGCGAATGGGGGTCGAGCGACTTGAGCATGCCCTCCAGGGCGGCGTTGATTAGTTTCTCATAGGTGACGGCATCCTCGTCCACGTACTTCTCGTGGACAATCCGCATCACCTGACCGAAGTGGGAGATGTTCGAGTAGTAATCGCCGCTGAAGGACGTGGTCCTGCGCTGGGACAACTGGTAGGCCCCGAAAATAATATTGGCGAGGACCAGGAAAAGGACAAAGAAGAAAAGATTGCGCTTGATCATAGAGATTCCGCCGCCATCGAACGGGTGAGTGCACCATTCCTCCACTCCGTGCGGATACTTTCAAGTTTCAAATCATCAGTCACCTTGCCGAAACATCCGGCGAGCCATGACAAAAACAACGTTCACGGAAGGTCCAAACCCCTTCCGCACCGGGCCGGTCGGACGAACAAAAAACACGTAGCTAAAATGCGCTGAAACCGCGCGCTGTCAAAACCATGAACCAGGATCCCGATTTCCGCAACCCGCCGGCCGCACCCGCACAGCCCCTCGACGCCCTGATCGCCGAGCGCATCCGGAACGACGGCCCCATGAGTCTCGCCGGTTTCATGCGGCTCGCGCTCTACCATCCCGAACACGGCTACTACCGGCGCGACCGCCGTCGCATCGGCGCCGATCCGGAAAGCGATTTTGTGACGGCTTACAGCACGGGCCCGGTCTTCGCCGATCTGGTTACCGCCGCCGCGCGCCGGCTCATGGATCCGACCGTGGCCGCCGGAGCGACCTGGGTCGAAATCGGTGTGGACCGCCAAAAGCCCCTCTGGCCGGAACCGCCGCCGCCCTTCCGGGACGTGGTTTCCCTCGGCCGCGACGATCCTCTCGTCGTCCCCTCGCCGGCCGCGGTGTTTTCGAACGAACTGTTCGACGCCCAACCGTTCAACCGCGTCCGTTTCCTCGACGGATCCTGGAAGGAGACCGGTGTCGGCCTGGACCGAGACGGCGCCCGGATCGAAGTCCCCCTGCCGACTCACACGTCCGAAGTCACCGCCCTCCTTCCCCGGTTGCCAACCACCGCCCCCGAGGGCGCGATTGTCGATCTGCCCACCGGCGCCGTCGGACTTCTCGACGACCTGGCCGCGCAAGACTGGCGCGGGCTCATCCTGATCTTCGACTACGGCAAGAGCTGGGAGTCGCTCAGTCACGAGTTTCCGCAGGGAACCCTCCGCGCCTACCGCCACCACCGCCAGTCGCCCGACATCCTGGCCCGCCCCGGCGAACAGGACCTGACCGGTCACATCTGCTGGGACTGGATGACGGCGTGCCTGGAAAAGCACGGATTCAACCAGATCGAACTCCTCAATCAGGAAACCTTCTTCGTCCGCCACGCCGCGCCTGCCATCGAAACCCTGATCGGCCGCCACCCCGGCCAACCGGACCCCGCGCGCAGCCGCCTTCACCAACTTATTCACCCCGCCCACATGGGCCAAAAATTCCAAGTACTCTCCGCGCGCCGTTGAATCGGCTAGCAGTCTGTCGGACTTAGACTACCGCCTCAGTCCGACAGACTGCTCATGAAGGAGAAGGAAATAGCATGACAAGAGGGAGAGAAAAGGGCGAGACAACTTGGAACAGCGTTTGTAAACCCCAAGCCGGCGGAGCCGGTACCAAATCGTAGCGCGCCGCTTCAGCCAGCGCAGTTC
>SLOW01000227.1 GCA_007132315.1 Opitutales bacterium | reverse complement strand
TTTTATAGTGTGAATCTCGGCTTCCCTTGTGGTCTTTGTGTTCTTTGTGGCTAAATCAAGCGGATCTATCAAACGGAAGGCTCAAAAATAAGTCACAGGCTGTTTGACGGGGTACACTAGCGACTGAGACCTTCCTCCCGCTTCAGCAATTCCCTCACCCAGCGGCGGTGGGGGCCGGAGAGGGTGAGCTTTTCGATGCGATCAAGGGGTACCCACGCGAGTCCCGCGGTCGCGGGGGTCCGCGCAACCCGGTTGGCCGGAAATTCGTGGATGATCTCGCGGATCCGGTGGCGCGTGATGTGACGTGTCTTCCGGGCGAGCATCGGACCCAGGTTTTTCGCGCCGTCATCGGTCAAGCCGAGGTGAACGGGTTGGGGAAGTTCGTACTGATTGGCCAGGCGCCGTGAGGTCGCCTCGGCCTGGTGCAGGAGGAGGCGGTCGGCCCGGCGGCACCAGAGGCGGGTGACTTCCCGCGTTTCGATTGCCCGGGCGGCCAGCCGGGGGTGGTTTTCCACCATGCCCCGGGCCGCGGCGCGGCAGAAGGTGTGAACGGGACACGTGGCGCACCGGGGGCGTCGCCGGGTGCAGACCGTCGCCCCGAGTTCCATCATCGCCTGGTTGTGATCTCCGGGGTGACGCGGGTCGAGCAGTTCCGCTGCCCGTTCGGTGTGGGCTTTGGCCGCTGTCGCGGTGTCGGGGTATTCGTGCTCGTCCGCGTCGATGCGGGCGAGGATGCGCACGACGTTTCCGTCCACACAGGCGACGCGGGCGCCGAAGGTGATGCTGGTAACGGCCGCCGCCGTGTACGGGCCGACCCCGGGCAACGCCCGCCAGGCTTCCGGGTCGCGGGGGATCTTGCGGCCGTCGGCGAGGGTCACGGCCAGGCGCCGGAGATTCCGCGCCCGGTTGTAATACCCGAGCCCCTCCCAGTGTTTCAGAACGTCGGCCTCGGGCGCGGCGGTGAGGGTTTCGAAATCCGGAAAGCGTCGCAGCCAGCGATCGAAATGGCCGAGCATGCTGGCCACCTGGGTCTGCTGCAGCATGAACTCGGAGACGACCGTTTTGTAGAGCGACGGCTCCTCCCGCCACGGAAGCCGCCGCCGGTGCCGCCGGTACCACCGCAGCAGGGCGCGACGGAATTCCGGTATTTGGTCGGGGCCGAATGCGGCGTCCCCTCGTTCGCTGGAAGCTGGAGCCATGTGCGCCGACGGCTCCGATTCAGGACACGGGTCCGATTTCGATGCGGGCCGGGACAACCGGCGTTCCGGCGACTCCAGGCGTGCATGCAAAGACGCTTCCGGCCCCGGGTTGGGAGGCGGCGCGCTCCGGATCGAGCCCGATTTTGGCCGAGGTTATGTAGAGCACGTCCAGGTGCGGACCGCCGAAACAGCAGGAGGTGGGTTTCGAGACGGGCATCGCGACCCGGCCCAGGGTTTCGCCGGTGCGGCCGTCGATCTTGAGCACCGCTCCGCCTCCCCACATCGCCACCCAGAGGTTGTCGTCGGAATCGATCGCCATGCCGTCGGGATTGCCGTCCTCCGGGTCGAACTCTCGCAGGTGGCGGCGGTTCGCGATGGCGCCGGTGGCGGCGTCGAAATCGAAGAGGTCGATCCGGCGGGTGGGGGTGTCGATGTAGAAAAACCGGTCGTTCGCCCCGTTCCAGGCCAGGCCGTTCGAAATGGTGACGCCTTCGAGCGTTCGTTCGAGGGAACCGTCCGGATCGAGACGGTACAGTGAACCGGCCTCGGGCGCCGCTGCTGTGCCCATGGTGCCGATCCAGAAGCGCCCCGAACGGTCGCATTTGCCGTCGTTGGGACGATTGTCGGGACGGTCCGCTTCGATGGCGTTGACCGTCCGCCGATTCCCGGTGGACCAGTCCAGCAGGTCGATTTTTCCCTGGAGGGCGAGGAGCCACTGATCGGGTTCCGCCGTCGGGACCGCGGCCCCGAGGGGCGCTCCGAAAGCCCGGGTGTGGACGAGGCCGGTGTCGGGTTCCAGCCGATTGAGCCGTCCGGCGGTGATCTCCACCCACCACAGGGCGTCTCCGTGCCAGACCGGACCTTCGGCAAGCTCGGCGCGGCCATCGAAGATCAGTTCCGGTTCGATCGTTTGTGCGTTCACGCCTTCATTGGTGGCCCGACCGGAGCGGCGTCGCAATCCGAAAAGGGGCCGGGATCCGGAGTCCGCGAACTTTGGCGTTGCCCGGTGCCGCCGGGTCACCAATCATTCCGGTCCTTATGGGGCAAGAGCAACACGCGACCTGGGGGGGACGGTTTTCGGAGGAGCCCGCGGAACGGATGCTGCGGTTCAGCGAATCGGTGTCGTTCGACGCCCGGCTCGCCCGTTATGATGTCCGGGTCAACAAGGCCCACTCCGCCATGCTTTGTAAGATCGGCATTCTTACGGCCGGCGAGCGCGACGCCATTCACGCCGGCCTGGACGCCCTCGAGAAACGGATCGAGGCCGGGGAGTTGTCGTGGGATATTCGATACGAGGACGTCCACATGAACCTCGAACAGGCGCTGACGCGCGAGGTTCCGGCGGCGGCCAAGCTGCACACCGCCCGCAGTCGCAACGACCAGATCGCGACCGACATGCGGCTCTATTTCAAGGACGCGTGCGGCGAGATCGAGGAGGCGCTCACCGCGCTGCTGCGCGTCCTGGTCGATCTGGCCGAGCGGTCCCGGGACGTGCTCGTTCCCGGCTACACCCACCTGCAGCGCGCCCAGCCGGTGTCGCTGGCGCACCATTGGCTGGCTTACGCGGAGATGTTTGGTCGCGACCGTGACCGCTTCCGGACAGCGGCCCGTGCCGCGAACGTCTGTCCGCTGGGGTCGGGAGCGCTGTCGGGCACCACCTTGCCGCTGGACCGTGCGTTTGTGGCGGAATACCTGGGCTTCGTGGACGAGGCGGGCCGGCCGTGTCTCACCCGCAACAGCATGGACGCCATCGCCGATCGCGACCTCTTCCTGGACTTCGCCCAGGCCTGCGCCGTTTGCGGAACACACTTCTCCCGCGTGGCGGAGGACATGATCCTGTGGAGCAGCCGCGAGTTCGGCTTCATCGAGTTGCCGGACGCCTACTGCACCGGTTCCAGCCTGATGCCGCAGAAGAAGAATCCGGATGCCATGGAACTGTTGCGGGGCAAGGCGGCGCGGTTGCAGGGCAATCTGCAAACCCTTTTCAGCCTGGTCAAGGGACTGCCGTTCACCTACAACCGGGATCTCCAGGAGGACAAACCTCCGATCTTCGACAGCGGCGACCAGACCGCGCGCTCGCTGGAGGTGCTGGCCGGCGCCCTGTCCGGGTGCGAGATCAGGGCGGCGGTTTGCCGCGAAGCGGTGGAGGACCCGCTGTTGCTGGTGACGGATGTCGTGGATTACCTGGTACAGAAAGGGGTCCCGTTTCGCGAGGCGCACCATCTCGCCGGACGGCTGGTGCGGCTGGCGGAGGAGGCCGGCGTGCCGGTGAACGCCTTGCCGTTTGATCAGGTTCGCGGTCTGCACGAGGCGTTTGCCGAGGATTGGACGGATGTCTTCGACCTGGAGCGTGCCATGCGGCACCGGACGGGAGTCGGGATGCCCGGCCCGGAGCCCGTTGCGGCCGAGATCGCCCGCTGGCGGGAAGCCCTGCAAAGCTGAACGGAACTGTTCCCGTGCGGGGTTCGGAGAGGAGGTCGCCGGCAGCCGCGGTCAGAGGATGAGCTACCAGAAAGACAGAGGAAACACTGCTGCGGGCCCGTCTCTGCGGCCCTTCCGGGCCGGCCTGGCGTTCGGTTTTTTCAATGCCGTAACCTGGCAGATCGCACTCGGCACGCCGTTGGTCCTTCTGGCCGAGCGCCTCGGAGCGAGCACGCTTCAGGTGGGGTTGCTGTTTTCGTTCGTCTTCCTGATGACACCGGTGCAGGTCTTCTCGACCACGTTGTTGCCGCGGTTCGGCTTCAAGCGGGTGATGCTGGCCGGGTGGGGGCTGCGCAGCCTTTTTCTGATCGCACCGATTGGCCTGGCCCTGACCGATCTCGACGACCCGCAACCGTGGAAAATCAATCTGCTCATCGTGGCGATGTTCCTGTTTTGCCTGCTGCGGGCGGTGGGCAACGCCGCGTTTGTGCCGTGGCTCTACTCCATCCTGCCGGAAAAGGTCCGGGGACGCTACTTCGCCACCGACCAGATTTTCTCCGGCATTTCCGGACTGCTTACTCTGCTGACCGCGTCGGTGTTGTTTTACCTGCTCGGCGAATCGACTGCGTTCTTCTGGCAGTTTACGCTGGCCTTTGCCGGGGCGCTGCTTTGCTGGTGGGCGCTGAGCCGGTTGCAGGACGGTCCCTTGCCGCAAACCATCGGGTTGCGGCGGATCTTCCGGGACTCCCCGCGATTCTGTTTCCGTGCCGGCCGGTTCCGTCAATTTCTCGTCCTCAGCGTCCTGTTTGCCGTCTGCTCCGCCCCGGTGGCGCCGTTCTGCGCGTATTACCTGCAATCGATGACCCCGTTCCAGTCGGCCCAGATCGTACTGTTCACCATGGTCCAGTTCTCCGGGACCATCGCCTGTGCGTTGATTCTCCGGGGAATCGTGGACCGCTTCGGCGCCCGGCCGTTTCTCCGTCTCGCTGTCGGCTTCCAGGTTGTCGTGGCCTTGGCGTGGGTGGTCATGCTGCAGGCCGGAGCACCCTGGGTGTGGGGGTTGGCGGGGGCCTATTTTTTGCTCGGGGTGGCGGCGTCGTGCTGGATCAACGGCACGTTGAACTATCTCCCGACCCTGACCTCGGAGGACAACCGGCCTTTGATGGTATCGGTTTTCGGTGCGGTGACGGCGTTTCTGGGAGGGCTTTCGCCGATTGTTCTGGGAGTGTTTCTGCGGAATGGGGACACCGGATCGGCGATGAACGTGACCGGCTTCCAGGCGTTCTTCGTCGTTGTGATTCTGGTTCATTCCGCGTTGTTCTTTGCGCTGGCGCGCCTGCGGCAACAAGGAGTGGAGCAGGTGCCGATTTTTCTTACCAGCGGCGCGGGGCTGCGTCCGAGTCGCGCGTTTTCGTTTTTGATCAACACCGTTCTGCCTTCGAACCGGCGGAAACCGCCGGGCGACCCGGGAACGAAATAAAGCGGGACGTCGCGGCGTGTTTCTTCCCGATCGATTCCTAATCCGTTTCATTAGTTTGCGCGTTTAGATTGCCGCTGCCGGAATTTGCATTGTCTAACGAATGGTCGGGCTGCATTTTGAAACCACGTTATGAATCCGAAAACGATCGTCACGCTCGCCATCGGGCTGATCCTGTTCCTGCTTCCGTTCTTCATCGAGCTGGAGGGCCTTTCGCTGACCGGGCATATCACGCTGGGAATTTTTCTCCTGGCGGCCCTGTTCTGGATACTGGAGCCCATTCCGATTTATGCGACCTCGCTTCTGGTGATTTTCCTTCAGATCATTTTTCTCAGCGTGCAGGGCCCGCTGTATCAACTGGGGCAGGTTCCCGCGACCGGACCCGAGCCTGTGGAGGCCGAAGTCTGGCGAATCCCGGCGGAAGCCTTGCAGGAAGGGGAGGTCCTGTTGCTGTTGGACGAGGATCGCCAGACCTCCGAAATCGCGGTGACCGTTCTCGACCGTGACAACGGCCTGGTAACGGTGGAATCGGCGGAATTGACCGCCGATACACGACTGGTCCTCGATGCGGACCACTGGCTTCTCGATTTCGATGTGCCGAGCTACACCTCGTACCTCAACTCGCTTGCCAATCCGATCATCATCCTTTTTCTCGGGGGCTTCGTGCTCGCCAGCGCGGCGGTGAAGTACCGGCTAGACCGCAACCTGACACGGGTGATCCTGAGGCCGTTCGGGACGCGTCCGGCCATGGTAATGCTCGGACTGATGTTGGTGACCGCAACGTTGTCGGCCTTCATGAGCAACACCGCAACGGCGGCGATGATGATGACTGTGATCATACCCATCGTCACTCAGCTCGACCCCGCCGACCGGTACCGGATCGGAATCGCCCTGTGCATTCCATTTGCTGCGAACGTGGGCGGTATCGCGACGCCTATCGGCACCCCGCCGAACGCCATCGTAATCGGCGCGCTGCAGGCGAACGACGTATTCATCACATTCGGGACCTGGATGATGCTCGCCGTTCCGTTGGTCGCGGTATTGCTGTTTTTCGTCTGGTGGCTTCTGTTGAAAGTGTATCCACCCAAGGAAGAAAAAATCGTGCTGGAAATGAGCGGCAAGTTCGATCTCTCCGCCAAGGCGATCATTCTTTACGTCGTGTTCGGCTTGACCGTTGTGCTCTGGGTGACGGAGGCGGTGCATGGCCTGGCCAGCAGCGTGGTGGCGTTTCTGCCCATCGCCGCCCTGACCGCCTGCCAGGTGATTGAAAAAGAGGATATTCGCAACCTCTCCTGGGAGGTCCTCTGGCTGATGGCAGGGGGAATCGCCCTGGGCGTGGCCATGCAACAGACGGGGCTCGCCGATTACATGATTGGACTGATTCGCTGGGAACTGATGGGCGCCTTTTTGGTGATCATCGTCTTCGGATTCGTGGCCGCGGGGTTGTCGAACTTCATTTCGAACACCGTGGCCGCGAGCCTTCTGGTGCCGTTGGCGATCACCCTCGGGGCCAGCGGCATCCTGGCGGAAGGCGTTTCGGTGGAAATCAACGCGATCATCATCGCCGTCGGCGCGAGCCTGGGCATGGCGTTGCCGATTTCCACGCCACCGAACGCCATCGCCATGAGCACGGGGATGCTGCGCACTCCGGACATGGCGCGTATGGGCATCGTCATCGGGATAGTCGGGTTGGTGATTGCACTGGCCCTCTCGCGGGTTTTGTGGCCTGCTTTGGGACTCTAGAGTCGTGGAATCGGAAATGAATTTTCAAAACAAAAACAATGGACAAAATCTATATTCTCTGTGTGGACGATGAATCCGATGTATTGCGATCGGTGACACGCGACCTGGCGGAACTGGAGGACGCTTTCCCGATCGAGACGGCCGCTTCCGCTGACGAGGCGGACCGCCAGATCGACCGCGTTTTCGAACGAGGCGACCGGGTGGGACTGGTGCTTTGCGATCACGTGATGCCGGGGCGCAACGGGGTCGATTTTCTTATCGAGCTGCGCAAGCGGCCGGAACTGGAACTGACGCGCAAGGTTCTGTTCACCGGTCAGGCCGGCCACGAGGATACCGTCCAGGCGATCAATCGCGCCGGCATTACCCATTACGTGGCCAAACCCTGGAAGAGGGAGGACCTGCTGGCCGTTGCGCGCGACGAACTCACCGATTACGTCATCGACGCCGGTGTCGATCCGTTGGCCTACATGAAATACCTCGACAAGGGACGGTTGGCGGAGCATGTCCACCGGCAGAACAGAACCCACACCGGACAGTGACCCGGTGGAAGGGGAAGGCGGCGGGAGGTCCGGACGTGCCGCCGCCGTGGCGGACGTCCGTCGGCTGACGGAGGCATCGCCCGAACTGCGGGATGCCATTCAGACCTTTCCGACTGGAGCCTATTTGTTGCGCGAGGGCGGAAAGCGGGGCCGGATTTATTGCCTGTTGGAAGGCAGCGTGACCCAATACAAAACGTCTGCTTCCGGCGAGCGCGTTCCGGTGGATGTGGTTCGCGAAGGTGACGGGGTCGGGTTGCTTTCGTACTGTACGGGAAATCCGAATTACACCGATGCCGTCGCCACCTGTCCGGTCACCGCCCTGGTCCTGGACTTCGACACCTTCGGATCGCTGGCCCGCTCGAATCCGCCCCTCTACGAGCGCTTGCAGGCGCTCATCCGGGATAACCTGACCCAGCGCTACCGCCGCATGGTGGAACTGCATCTGGAGGTCGCCACGGTGAACGCCGCTCTGGAGGAGGAGCGGGACGCCCTTCGCCGGACGGTACGCGAACTGGAGGACACCCGCCTGCGCTTGGCCCACCAGGAAAAAATGGCGGTGTTGGGCCGCCTGGTCGCGGGGCTCGCCCACGAGATCAACAATCCGGCCGCCGCGGTTCTGCGTTCGGTCGATTATTTGTGCGACGCTTTCGAACACGTCCTTGCCCAGCTTCCCGGCGAGACGGACCGCGACATCGCACGCCGGTTTTGGGATTCCGGCATCTGTGCCGATCTTCCGGATACGGCTACGCAGAGAGAGCGGCTTGATCGCCTGGTAGCCGAATATTCGCACGTTCCCCGATCGTTGTTGCGCCGTTTGGCCGGGCTGCCTTCCGAGGTATTGTCCCTGATGCCGGACCTTGAAAAGGACCGGGTGGAGCGCTTGTTGCCGGTGTTTGAGGCCGGCCTGAACCTGCAGACGATTCAGGTTTCATCGGAACGTATTCAGAATCTGGTGGTGAACCTGAAAAAATACGCCCGGCCCGGAACCGAGGGCGACCGGACGATCGACCTTCGGGAAGGGATTCGGGAGACTCTCCTGATTCTGCGCGGAGCGCTCAAGCGATTCGAGGTGGAGCTCGATCTTCCCGACATTCCCGTTGTTCGCGGCGATTCCGGCAAGCTGAACCAGGTGTGGACCAATCTGATTTACAACGCCTGTGAGGCCATGGGCGATGCCGGACGATTGAGCGTCCGTTGCGGGACGATCGGTGAGAAGCGCGTTTTTGTCCGCGTGACCGATACCGGACCCGGTGTTCCCGAGGAACTTCGGCAGCGCATTTTCGAGCCGAATTTCACCACCAAGGAACAGGCGAACCACTTCGGGCTCGGACTCGGGTTGGCGATTTCGCGCGACATTATCGCCGACCACGGCGGAGAACTCCGCCTGGAGGATTCGGCCGAGGGGGCCGTGTTTGTGGTTGAGCTGCCTGTAGCCGATTGAAGCGGGCTGGGATGAATGCTCCTCGTTAACGCGGTGAATTGACGTAGCTTAGGCTTCCAGCCTGAGACAACACGCTTCTGCTAAGCATCATGCGAAGTTCCGTGCCTGCCGGGAGAAGCGTGATCTACTTTTGGGCTTAACCGAGCTCCATTCAGGAGTCAGATTGGGACCAGCGACCGTTCCTCGTCGGGAACGCGAACAGTGACGGATTCCTCCCGACCCGCGCGGCGAAACGTGATGTTCACCTCCGTGCCGGGGCGCAGATCCGCGGTGAGGTGCAACAATTCCGCGGGGTTTCGGACTTGGGTGTCATCCACCGCGGTGATCAGGTCGCCGACTTCGAACCCGCTTTCCTCGCCGAGCCCCGAAACATCGGAAATCAACGCGCCTTCCGCCTCACCCAGGTCGAATTCCTCCCGCTGCTCGGCTGTGGGATAAACCCCTGTCAGGCCGAACACCCGAACGACCTGTTCGTGTGCCTCGGGTGGGATAAACTGAAAGTCCTGTGCCTCCTCGATCACCTTGCCCGCCAGACGAATGGGCACCTCGATGCGCAGGGCCAGGGCGAGCGCGTCGCTGGGCCGGCTGTCGATTTTCATCGGCGTGCCGTCCCGCACGATGTGAACCGCCCCGAAATAAGTGCCGTCGCGTATGTCATCCACGGTGACCTGATCGACTTCGGTTCGCCCGGCCCGGATCAGCGCGGCCATGAGGTCGTGGGTCATGGGACGCTGCGGCTCCACCCCGTGGAGCGCACGCGCGATGGCCTGGGCCTCATTGATACCGATCCAGATCGGAACGATCCGGCCGGATTCGATCGCCCGTACCAGAACAATCGGCGCACCGGTGAGTCGGTCCATGCCGACCGTGCTGATTTCGGCCGCGTAGAGTGTGTCCTCTTCGAGAGCGTTTTCTTCGGCGGGAGCCTGACGTACCATGCCGTAAGTCAGCAGGATGGAAGCCAGGCCAAGGATACTCGCCCACTGGTAGCTTTTCATGGCGACATCCTCGTCCAGAACCCCGGCGATGGCAAGAATGGCCACCGGTTTTATTGCGGATCAATCACCCGATGCCGATCAAGCTCAGTTCGATCCGGAAGAAATGCTGGCGATCGAAATCAGCCCCCGGCGCCTTCTCCGTCCGGCCATCCCTGATCGCTTGACAGGAGACGGATACCGTCATCCTTCGTTTGGCAATGAGCGTGGGAGGCAGGACTTCTTCAAAAGCTCAATCATGATATACACAGGAATCGACATAGGTAAAGACAAACACTGCATCGCGGCCATTTCCGAAACGGCCGAGGTGCTGCTCAAACCCGCTTTCGTGGAGCAAAGCCACGAGAGTTTTAAAAGAATCGATGAAGGTCTGCGCCAGATCGGCGACCCTTCGCAGCTGAAGATCGGCATGGAGGACAGCGGTCACTACTGGACGCACTTCTTCCACTTCCTCTCCGAAGCCGGTTGGACGGTGGAGCCGTTCAATCCGGTCCTCTCCAATAGCCAAGGGCGGAGTCATCTGCGCGGACGCTTCTCCCAATTTCCTCTTGATTTCGTATAGCTTGTCTCGGATACGAATGAAATTCACGTCAGAGGAGTCTTTAATTTTATTTTGTTATCTCTAATCCTGTTGATTTTTGGCGATTCACTTCGTCGCCTGGCACATTTCGCTCGATCCAATAGCGAACCGAATGTTTCTTGACCAATTGCTCCAGCGTCGCCGTCTTTTCGGCATTGCTCAAAAAAGAACATGGGTGTGGCAGGAGCTCTGGATTTTTTTACTTATGATACGTTGAGATCCTGCTTATAGCATATCGCGTTGCCGATATT
The DNA here is from genome assembly GCA_007132315.1 of Opitutales bacterium. GTDB lineage: Bacteria > Verrucomicrobiota > Verrucomicrobiia > Opitutales > T3Sed10-336 > SLOW01. The sequence continues at coordinate 9,006 of SLOW01000227.1, read as the reverse complement.
CTGATTGAATCGGGCGAGGACTCGGTGTTTATACTAACTTGGCTTCCTTAATAGCTCATAATTAGGCCAATTCATTTTCCAACCATTTGAGACACGATTGTTCGAGTTGAGGTATCCGGAAAAGAAAGCGTGATATTTACATTATAGCGCGAGGACTTGTTGGTTTGACCAACAGGTTGTAGAGAGGGTGGCATTGATGCACCTAGTGACAAATATTCCCATGAAATGGTCCAGTGGTTTGTCGTTTCCAGTGCTGTGTGCTTTCCCATTCCTGTTGGTTATCTGTCATGGTTCCGCGATGGCATCTGAGAACCAAACATTCGACGCCGGAGATCTGGTGCGCACGGCCAGGATGGTCGAAGGGATTATAGATCCCGATCCGGATTTTGCCGATTTGACCGGCGACGGTGAGGTGACGGAGGCCGACCTGGCTTTGATGATGCGCCTGGTACATGGGCGGGAGCCGCCGGAGATTCTGGAAGAAAAGACAATCGGCGCCGGTGGGGGCTTGATAGGCGACCCTCAAACCATGGAGCTGGAAGTGCCTCCCGGCGCTTTCCACTCGGATACGGATCTTGTTCTTCACCGTCTGCCGGAAGGAGAAGGACCCGAGGGTGGAATCGAAACCGGCCCTCTTTATCAAGTAAGCGGGATTCCGCTCGATTCGGGTGACACGCTGACGGTCCGCATCCCTTTGCCCGAGGGATTTGATCCCGCAAAAGCGTTTCTTGAAATCGGAGAACCCGGATTCAGCACCAATGGCTTCGATTGGCAATATGAGACTCTGGTCGGGGACTATGTCGATGGCATGCTGGTCTGGGAAATGGAGCCGATACCGGCACAGGAATGGCCATTGGAACCGGCGAGCGCGGAACCGGAAGTTAACCGTTTCGAACCGGAGGCGATGGGGGAGGTCTTACCGGCTTCCTATCCCGCCGGTTATACCTATATTCGCTGGCGTGTGTCGCTTTGGGAGAGTATTACCGGGGATCGGTTCGATTTGATGTTCTCGACCGACGAACGGGTGTTTTACAAGGAGGAACTGTGGAATCTGATCGATGATTTGGAGGATGTTTATGCCATGCTTACGGAGGCGCCCGCGGGTTTCGATCTTTCCAATGTGAGTTGGCCGGTACGCGTATATATGAAGAACCTGGACGGTGAATACGGTGCGATGATTTCGTCCCGCAGGGGGGACTACATCGAACTGGACAGGTCGCTGCTTACGATGCCCGAGCTCGCCCGTATCACGGCGGGTCATGAGTTTTTCCATATTGTTCAGGCGGCTTATAATTCCCCGCGCGCCAACTTGTGGTTGGACGAGGCCACCGCCACCTGGTTCGAAAAACACATGGCCGCCGATCCGTCGGCCTATGCGCCTGGTACCTTCCGGGAAAGACCGCGGGAGGCGTTGCGCGGCATACATGTGGTGCCGTATGTCTCGGCGCAACTGGCTTGGTGGCCGGGTAACTGGTTCGAGTGGAAGACCGCCGACGCCCAGAACCGTGGCTATGCGCTTTCGGGCCTACTCGAGTTCATCGACCGCAGGCGCGGGGTCGGTCTTGCCGGGATTCGCGGGTTGTACGAGGAAATCAGGGGCGGCACACACCCCGTCTTGGCGCTGCAGAACCTGTCGCCGAATTTCAGCCTGGACTGGCGGGAATATACCAAGGCCGCTTTCGATGATCCGGTGTGGGACGCGGAGGGCCGCGCGACCGTTATCCAGGATGATGACCTGGCTTTTAATGCGGGGGCGGAGGGGCCGTACGGGCGAACGGTGGAGATGCATTCACTGGAGGATTTCTCGACCATGCATACATGGCCAATTCACGTGCAGCAAATGGGTGGTCGCAGTCTGACCTTGTCACTCATTCGACCCGATGCGCTGCCTTTACTGCCGGATCGGATCCGGATGATTGGCGAGGTGCGGGCGGAAAACATGGAAGATGTGCATCATTTGCGTTTGATGGCGGTGTTGAAGGGTGGGCCGGGCAATCGGTTTGATCCGATTGCCACGCAGCTGGATCGCGATGAAGTGGTGCCGGAGCGTCCCGACACCCGTCGTATCGAGGTGTCTTTTCAGAAACCGGCGGGTCGCTTTCACTATATGCTGGGAGTCTTTAATGACAATCTCCTCACTCCCTATGACAAGCTGACGCCGGTCACCCTGCGATCGTATCTGGGAGCGTATCAGGTGGGTGGTTACGTCGTCGATCATCCGTATGGGAACGTGGCGGGCTGCCGCGTGGAAAAGGCTGTGATCGAAGGAGATTTGGGTGACGTTAATCTCGAGGTCGTGGAACACTCGGCAATGGAAGGCATGCGGATTCTGAAGCTGCGCTTGCCGCATGAACATGTCGATTCCCTGCGTGTTACCATCGACGCGGCCCTCGACCCGCCATTGACCCGCTCCCATTATGATCCAGGTATCATGTGGTATAACAACGCCGTGATTGGCGGCACGGTGACAGTGACGGCATCCGATGGCCAAGGGTGGCGGGTGGACGCGCTTCATCTTGAAGAAAACAACGTCGGACCCTTGATCAGCGCTGAGGAAGCCAGAACCAGCGGCATCGAACTGCCGGCGCCGGGGCCGGATGAAACCGCGATCTACAACTTGCTCTATTACTTTTCCGCGAATCTGGTGACGAGTTTCGATACCGAGGGGTATCCTTTCGATATTACCGACAGCAGCTGGAGTACGGATCAATGGTTTATCGCGCCGCTGCGGATCGAAATCCAGGGATCCCGCCTGTCCGAAACCCCGGAGGAGGATGACTGATGTTATTACTACGTGCCGTCGGACGCGATAGGGTTTCTTGCGGGAGGGCGACGGTGTCGGCCTCTTGTCATGGGGGCATTGCGGCGGTAGCCTGTGCGTTCCTGGTGTTGTTGGGGATGCCGCTGTTGGCAACCGCGACGACGGATCCGCGTATGACAGGGGTGCGGGAACTGTCCGATGAAGAACTGGCCGCTTATCACGAACGGATGTACGTGCCTGACTCGGGGTTCCAGGCCATGGCCGCGTTGCCAAGCCGGCATCTGAACATAGATCATCTGCCGGTGGTTCGCAGTCAGGGCGGACTTGGCAGTTGTGCGGCGTTTGCGACGACCTACTATTACAAGACCTACCAGGAAGCCCGCGAGAACAACTGGTTGCGGCCGGACCCGGCAACGCATCCGGAGCGGATTGCCAGTCCCATGTGGACGTATAACTTGCTGCCCCGAGGTTCCAGCGGAGGGGTGAGTCCATACGATTCGCTGGCTCTGTTTGTCGATCGCGGCACGGCGACCTGGGAGGATATGCCGTATTCGGCCGAAGGCTGCACGGAAACCATTCCGGAGGAAAAGGAGATCTGGCTGCGCGCGATGAACTGGCGGGCGTCCCGTATGGGCCGAATTCAGAATATTGATACGCCTTCGGGACTGGCGATGCTCAAGCGACATCTGTTCGATGGGGACCTGGCTGTCGTGGCGGTGCATCGCACGTATCGGAATTTTGACTATTATCCGTACGCCGAAGGAGATAATGGCGTGGATAACGGGGTGTACTTTCGAGACGAAGGTTCAACCCGCGAAAGCCACGCCCTGACCGTGGTGGGCTATGATGACAATATTGAATATGTGGACGATCGGACCAGAGAAACCCGGCGCGGCGCCCTGTTGATTGTCAATTCGTGGGGCACCAACTGGGGCGTGCACATCGACGAGGCCGGCAGTCGCGGCTTTGCCTGGATCGCTTATGATTATTTGCTGGAGGGTGGCCTTCGCGAGGAAGCCCTGATCATGGAAGACCGCATCGGGTATCAACCAAAAACGATTGCCATGGTTGGCATAGAGGCGAACAGCGCTTACGATGTGAACTGGAATCCTATCGAGCTGCGCACTCGACGTGGAGAGCGCCAGGCTTTTCCTTATCTCAATCAGCAAGGTGCCGTCCAGCGTGCGTTCCCGGTCGATGTGACGGATTTGCTGAATCCGTCGGTCAGTCAAATGGATCTGCGGTTTTTCCACGTCTGGGGGGGCGTGCCGACCCTGACGGATTTTTATTTGGAATCGCCGGACGGTGAAATCCTGATCGTTTCCAATGAGACTCCGATCCGCATCGACGAGGATGACGATCCGCACGTCCCGGGAAATTATATTTCTTTGCGCGCGTTTCAAAAGCAAACGACGTCCGGGCTTGGAGCTTTGCGACTTCTGAAGGGCGCGGCCGCGTTTGCCGATGTCAATGGCAACGGCATGCTCGACCTGATCGCCACCGGGGAACGGTACGATGCAATCGAGGGCACGACCGCTCCCTCCACGACCGTGTGGTTGAATCAGGGCGATGGAACCTTCGAGCCAAGCGCGGCCGACTTTCCCGCAACCGCCGGCGGCGCCGCGATCTGGAGCGATGTCAACAACAGCGGGGCGCCCGATCTTTGGCTGGCGACCGAAGACGAGACCCGTCTTTATTGGAATGACGGGAGCGGAAACTTCAGCGATAGCGGCATCGGGTTGCCGGCCGCCGGCAGCGGGGGCGGCGCGGGTTATTTGACGGCGATCGATTACAATCGTAACGGCCGTCCCGATTTGGCGATGGTAAACGAGGACGGCGTTTTTGTTTTCCAACAGCGTACCGATGGTTTATTTTCCCCGATCACCCTGGATACCCGCGGGAGCGCTTTCCTCAATCACTTGGGTGACGGCGGTTCCTCGGGCACCATGGCGTGGGGAGATCTCGACGGCGACGGCTACCCCGACTTGCTGGTCACCGGGATTGTCGATCCCGCCGACCAGGGGGGGATGCCGCGAACCGTGTTGTACCGCAACAATGGCGACGACACGTTCGCGATTGTCGAACTTGATTTGCCGAACCTGGTTTTTTCGGCGATCGCCTGGACGGACTTTAACAACGACGGGATCGACGATCTCGCGATCAGCGGTTTGCCGGCGGACGGCCTGGGTTCCAATGTCGAAGCCGTCACGCGAATCTATCAGGGTACCGGTGAAGGGAGTCTGGAGCCGATCCGTGCCCTGGACTATTTGCCCGGTCTCTATCGCGGGGGCATGCATTGGGTGGATCTGGACCACAGTGGCCGCCGCGATCTATTACTCACGGGAAGGGAGAGATTCCTCACCGGAATGGGCGTATGGGATACGCCGGATCATTTGTTCCCCACTCGACTCCGCATCTGGCGCAATCGCGGCGGCAGGGTGTTGGAGCATGTCGCGCACGATTTGCCCGGCGTCGGCGCGGGTACGGGCGTGGCCGCGCCTCTGGCGATCGGTGATGTGAGTGGTGATGGCAGTGTGGATTTTTTTGCCTCGGGCACGAGCAGGCAGAGCGGCACGATTCGAAGCGAGAGTATTATCGGATATCTGACGCGAAACCTGAGTGCCGTGTTTGGTGGGGATGGCGGCGCCAACGCCGCCCCGACGGCGCCGATCCAGTTCGAGGCCGAGGTCCTCGGTGACGGGATGGTTGCGTTCGGTTGGGATGACGCAAGCGATGACCGCACTCCCAATCCGGGGTTGCGCTACATCATTCGCATCGGCACAGCCGAAGGTGTGTGGGATGTCGCCTCAGGGATCGTGCAGCCCTGCAATTGGGGTAAACTGGTGCGTTCCGGTGTGATCTATAATGAGCTTCCGGCAGGCGAGATTTACTGGTCGGTCCGTACTGTTGATGCCGGTTTGGCGATGTCCGAATGGAGTGCGGTGCAAAGTCTGACCGTGCCCGACTATCCCTACACTCCGAGCGTCTGGATCGGGTTCGACTCGTATCCCGAGTACGGTGGTACCACGGTCCCCGAGGTCGCTCAACGAGTGGAACGTGACAGCACGGTTTCGGTAAGTGCTCTACCGGCGCCCGGTTTCCACTTTTCGCATTGGAGCGGGGACGGTCCGGATGGAGAAACAGAAAACCCGTTGGAGTGGAGCGCCACGCGGCAGGCGCTGTTGCAGTCGGTTTTTGTTCGGAACGCCAATCCCGCGACGCCACCGTGGACTCCGGTTACCGGCGAGTTCGGCGTGAACCCCAGTCACTTCGCCGCGGGCGTCGCTGCATTTCAGGGCCGGCTTTATCAATTGGGCGGACACGGTTCAATCAGCCGTAACAGCTACGTGTATTTTGCGGATATCGAGGCGGCGATTCAATCCGGCAACATCGAATGGGACTGGGATTTTGGAAACTTGCAGGCTCCCTGGTCAAGTCGCAGTCATCACGGGGTGGAGGTATTCGACAACCGGCTCTGGGTGATCGGCGGCTCCGGTGGATCGCGCACTGCCGATCAGCCGTTGAACGATCTCTGGGCAATGGACGCCGCGGGAAACTGGACCGAGGTAACCGCCGCTGCGGGCTGGTCGACGCGGCATGAACCGGCGACGTTGGTCTTCCAGGATAAACTCTGGGTGATCGGCGGGCGGGAGTATCTTGGTTGGTCATCCGCCATACAGGATGTCTGGACGTCCGGCGACGGTGCCAACTGGACGCTGGTGACCGACGATCCGCCGTGGCAAGCGGAACGTGCCGTGGCGGTGAATTTCGACGGCCGGTTGTATCTGTTGATTCATCCGGCGGAAACCACCGTCTGGAATCCCGGCAGACGTGGTGAAGTCTGGACAACCTCCGATGGCGTTTCATGGGAACGGTTGAGCGACAACGGTCCCTGGGGGCGATATTTTGAGGCGGTCGTTCACCGGGACCGCATCGTGGTCGCCACCGGCACCGATGCCGCAACCGGCGATGCCGGTCAGGCGGTATGGGATTCCCGCGATGGCGTGCACTGGGTTCGCACGATGCCGCAACCCGGAGGCGACCATTGGTCGGTGCGCGAATATCCGGCTTTGACCACGGGCGGCGGCCACGTCTGGCTGGTCGGCGGGCGCCATTCCGACGGCGGCGCGGTGCTCAACGATGTCTGGCATTTCAATCGTGGCTCACTGCCGGCGGGGAAGGGGGAACTGCGGTTGTCCAAGTCACCGTATGACGGCGGCACAGTGGTGCCGTCGGCGGGCGTTTATGTCGATGACATCGGCACCACCATGCCGCTACGGGCGCAACCGGCTGCCGGCTTTGTGTTCGACGGCTGGGACGGGCCCGTGGCCGAGCCGAACGCGGCGACCACCACGGTTACGCTCGATGCGGAGACCGAAGTGAACGCACGCTTCGTACCGGCAAGCGACCCGGGAATGACCGAAATCACCCTGAACCTTCAGGTGGAACCCGCGGACGGAGGCGTGTGCCGTTTGAATTCCACACAGCCGGCGGCGGGCCATTACCCGTTGAGTCTGAACCAAGACTATGCGTTGCGGGCGATTCCGGAAAAGGGTTACCGCTTTTCGCATTGGAGCGGACCGGTTGCCGATCCGCGACAACAGGTAACCACCGTTAACGCCGCAACAGACATCGAGGTAACCGCCCATTTTCAGTCGCAATCTCTTGCTGCGGGGGTCAGTCACACGGCCCTCCTGCGTGCGGACGGCACGCTCTGGGTCTGGGGCGAAGGCGGTGCCGGACAATCCGGAGGTGGCGAACGCCTGCGGGTTGAGGGGCTGCCGCCGCTGGCCGAACGGGGAGGGATTGAGAGAGTTGCCGCCGGAGATGAGATGACCGCGGCACTCGGCCAACGTTACTGGAACGGCATCCGCGATGTGCTGGTTTGGGGACGCCCCTGGACTCCAGCCCGTCCCGCCGAAAACGAGTGGGAGGTCGAGCCTTATTCCCTGAGCCTTGAACAGGACGCGATCTCTCAGCTCGACGCGGGCCGACAAGTGATCATGGTGCTCGATACCGAGGGGCGTCTGTGGGCCGCCGGCAGCCGGGCTGACGGTATGTTGGGTGGATGGCGGGCTCAGGAACACACCAAGGATCTGGTGGCCGTACACGGCGTGGGCGGGGAAGGAGTATTAACTGACATCGTCGATCTTGCTGTCGGCGGCGGCCACGTGTTGGCCATAGACACTCAGGGCCGGGTGCTGGGCTGGGGCCGGAACCATGCGGGTCAGATAGATCGCGTATATGGTGATTTGCTTGAAACGCCCGTTGTCGTACAGAACCTTCCCTCGGTTCACTCGGTGGCGGTCAGCCGCGATCCGCTTAACTATGCTCCGCACAGTTACGCTCTGGATACCGACGGCCGGGTCTGGCAGTGGGGCGCCGGTTTTGACGCGCCTCAAATCGTCGGCGGATTGCCGGGTGACATCGTTTCGATCTCCGCCGGGGGGCGGCACACGCTGGCGCTGGACGCGGATGGAACGGTCTATGCCTGGGGGAAAAATGGAGAAGGGCAGCTCGGGGATGGAACACGAAGCGATAGGGAAACACCGGTGGAGGTGACCCATCTTCCCCCGATCATCGAAATCGTCGCCGGCTTCACCCACAGTGTCGCCCTAGCCGTTGACGGACAGGTTTTTGCCTGGGGGGATAACGCCCTTGGGGCGGTGTCCGGAACTCCGGGAGAGTCGGTTCTCTCCCCTTTGGAAATCGAGGCGATGCATAGAAACGAATCGTCCATTGAGTTTTCCTTGTCGCCGCAACCGGATTATGGGGGCACGACTTTTCCCGGCGGCCGACAGTATTATGCCCGCCACGGCAGTGAAGTGCCGGTACTGGCCATCCCCGCCGAACGTTATCGGTTTTCATTATGGGGGGGGAACGTTGTCGAGATGAATGCGTCGCAAACAGTGGCCGTGATCACGGGAAACACCGAAATCAACGCCTATTTCGAGCTCCGCCACGACGCGGACGCTCGTTTGACGATGGCGGTGGAACCGGCTGGTGGAGGTTACAGTATGCCCGAAGCCGGCGAAGACGATTACCCGCCCGGAACCCGGGTCTCGGTTGAAGCGCACCCGCTGCATCGACATGTCTTCACCGGCTGGGATGGCTCAGTGGCAGATCCGGACGCCCGCGAGACAGACGTCGTTTTGAGCCGGGATCAGCATCTGACGGCCGGGTTTTCTTTGATGCCGCTGGATACAACCCCCAGGCTGGCCGGCGGCGGTTTTCGAGATCTACTG
>SLOW01000182.1 GCA_007132315.1 Opitutales bacterium | reverse complement strand
GGTGGCCCAGGCGGACGCCGAAGTTGAGGTCGCCCGGGCGAACTTCGAGGAGGCGCAGAGTTCACTGGCTCTCGCCGAGCGGGAGAGGGACCGGGTCGAGGCCCTGCGCGAGCGCCGGGTGGTCTCGGCGGCCGATCTCGACGCCGCCGAAGCGGCCGTGCAGGCCGAGAGGTCGCGGGTTCGCGTGACCGAAGCCACCATCAGTCAGCGCGAGGCGGCCCTGCTCGCGGCCAGACTGCGCCTTTCCTACACCCGTATCGGCGCCGATTGGGAGGGAGAGGGCGCCACCCGCGTGGTGGGCGAGCGCTACGTGGACGAAGGGTCTACCCTCACCGCAAACCAACCGATTGTTTCACTGGTTGATATCGAACGGCTTCGAGCCGTCATTCAGGTTACGGAGCGCGATTACGGTCAGATTCAGATCGGCCAGGAGGGCTACCTGATGACCGACGCCGTACCGGGTGAGCTCTTCGAGGCCTCGGTGGCGCGCCGGGCTCCGCAGTTCCGCGAGACGTCACGCCAGGCGCGCATCGAGCTGGATGTGCCTAACCCCGAGGTGCGATTGATGCCCGGACAGTTCGTCCGGGTGCGGTTGGAATTGGGCAAAGCCGACGACGCCATCGTGATCCCCAGGGATTCGCTGGTCCGGCGCGAGGGCGAACAGGGCGTGTTTCTGGTTGAGGGTGCCGATGGCGAACGCAAGGCGGTCTTTGTGCCGGTGCGCACCGGATTTGTCGAGGGCGGACGCGTCCAAATCCTCGAACCGGAAATCGAAGGCGACATCGTCGTGCTGGGACAAGACCAACTGGCTGACGAAACGCCGGTGCGCGTGGTGGCCCGGCGCGACATGGACGAGATCCAGGATGATTTCGTGGCGGCTGAAATGGCTGTCGGCAGGCAATGAAGAACCTTTCCTCATTCAGTATCAATCGGCCGGTGTTCACGGTCATGGTGTATCTGATTGTGATCCTGGTCGGCGCGATTTCGCTGGCGCGGTTGCCCATCGACCTCATACCGGAGATCGAATTTCCACGCCTGACGGTGGTCACCAGTTACGACAATGCCAGTCCGGAGGAAGTCGAGCAGTTGATTACCCGTCCGGTGGAGGAGGCGGTGGCGGCCGTTCCCGGAGTGGAGGAAGTGATCTCCAACTCGAGCGAAGGCAGCAGCAACGTGACGCTGGCGTTTCGCTGGGGGACCAATCTCGACGAGGCGTCGAACGACGTGCGGGATCGATTGGACCGCGTTCTCAATCGTCTTCCGGATGACGTCGATCGGCCCCTGTTGCGCAAATTCGATCCAAACGCCTTTCCCGTAATCATCCTCGGGGCGTCCAGCCGCCTGGATCCGATCGGGTTGCGCACGCTTCTCGACAATCAAATCCGCAATCGACTGGACCGGGTCCCGGGCGTCGGCGCTGTGGACATTTGGGGAGGGCTGGAGCGCGAAATTCATATCAAGGTCGATCCCGGCCGGGTTCAAGCTCTGGGACTTTCCCTGGAACGCCTGATTGACGCCATTCGCGAAGAGAACGTGGTGGTTCCGGCGGGAGAGATCGACGACGGGCGCTTGCGAATGGCACTCCGTACGCCGGGTTTGTTGTCGAGTCTAGACGAATTACGCGACATCGTGGTTGCTTATCGCGATGGAGCCCCCGTTTATCTCGGACAGTTGGCAGAGGTGGAGGACACGCACGCCGAAGTGACGAGAATCACCCGGATCAACGGCGAGCCCGGCGTCAGTCTGGCCGTGCGCAAACAGTCCGGAACCAACACCGTTCAGGTGGTTCGCGATGTGCGCCGCGAGATCCGGCGTATCAATGCCGACTTCCCTCAGCTGACACTGACGCCGATTCGCGACACATCCCAGTATATCGAGCAATCCATTGCGAACGTGAATCGTTCCATCCTTTACGGCGGTCTGCTGGCTGTCGCGGTTTTGCTGTTCTTCTTGCGAAGCCTGCGCAGTACCGCCGTGATCGCCACGGCGATCCCGATTTCGATTATCGCGTCTTTCACGTTGATGTACTTTTCGGGGTTGACCCTGAATCTCATGACCCTGGGTGGTATCGCGCTGGGGGTGGGGATGATGGTCGATAACGCCATCGTTGTCCTGGAGAACATATTCCGGCTTCGCGAGAATGGTTCCGAGCCGCGCAAGGCCGCCCATCAGGGATCATCCGAAGTGGCGGCCGCCATCGTGGCGAGCACGTTGACCACGCTCGCGATTTTCTTGCCCCTGATCTTCCTCGAAGGTGTCAGCGGCGTGATGTTCCGGCAGCTCGCCTATGTCATCGGCTTCACGCTGCTCTGCTCGCTGGTGGTGGCGCTGACGCTTGTGCCGATGCTGGCGTCGCGGATTCCAGCCGGCGCTGCGGGAGCCCGGGCCGGACTTTCGGACAAAGGCCACGGATTTCTCAAATGGGCGGTGGAACGGTTCCGCTTGCTGGAAGAAAAGTACAATACGCTGCTCGACGCCGCGCTGCGACGGCCGGTGACGGTTTTCGGAAGTGCGGTGGTCCTGTTCGCCGCCACCCTGATGCTGATTCCCCGTCTGGGAACCGAGTTCATGCCCGATGCCGATGAGAGCGAAATCCGGGTGGACGTCGATATGGCGCCCGGCGCGCGGGTCGAAGTCATGGACGAGTACATGCGCGAAATCGAACGGATTGTTCGCGAAAATGTTCCCGAACTGGCCAATATTGAAGTCCGGTCCGGATCCTGGGGATGGTGGGGCGGCAGCCGCGTCCGCGGCAGTGTGCGGGGATACCTGGTCCCCATTCGGGAGCGCGATCGCTCGAGCCAACAGGTCGCCGACGAGCTGCGCGACGAGCTGCGGGACATTACCGGAGTCGATATCCGAACGCGGGCCGGACGGGGACTTTTTCTTCTGCGTCTGGGAACCGGAGGCGATCAGGACGACCGTTTGAGTGTCGAGATTACCGGGTTCGACCTGGCCACACTCGACGCGCTGGCGGAACAGGTGAGTCAGGCCGTGGAGACTGTTCCGGGAGTGACCGACGTCGATATCAGCCGCGAGGAAGGTGTCCCGCGCCAGTTGGCGCGAATCGACCGCGACCGGGCGGCCGATTTTGGGCTGACCACGGGAAGGGTGGCCCGGATGTTGCGGACTGCGATCGGCGGGTCGCCCGCCGGCGAATTTCGCGACAACGGCGAAGAAGTCCGCATGCGGTTGCGTTTGCGCGAGGCCGACCGAATGGAGTTGGAGGATGTCCGCGACCTGACTATTCCGAACGACAACGGCGAACAGATCGCGTTGCGCAGCTTGGTATCCTTCGACTTGGAGCCCGGCCCGACCCGGATCGAACGGCGGAATCAGCAGCGGGTCGTGAATGTGTCCGTCAATTTCTCGGGGCGCGATCTGGGATCCGCCAGTCGTGATTTGCTCGATGTTCTCGCCGATATTCCCACGCCCGCCAATTACGAGATGTTCGTGCGGGGTGATTATGAGGAGCAGCAGGAAGCCTTTCGCGAACTGATGCTCAGCATGATCCTTTCTCTGTTGCTGGTTTATATGGTGATGGCCTGTCTCTACGAGTCGTTGCGCAATCCGCTGGTCGTCATGTTTTCCGTGCCCCTGGCCGGTATCGGTGCGCTGTTGCTTCTGTTCCTGACCGGAAGCACGCTGAACGTGCAATCCTACATCGGTCTCATCATGCTCGGTGGCATTGTGGTCAACAACGCCATCCTCATCGTCGATCAGGCGTCGCGTTTGCAAGGTGAAGGTTATCAAGTGGTGGCCGCCGCCCGCGAAGCCGGCCGCCGCCGCCTGCGTCCGATCCTGATGACCTCACTTACGACCATACTCGCCCTGACCCCGCTCGCCCTGGGTATGGGCGAAGGTGCCGAAGCCCAGGCCCCCCTCGCCCGCGCCGTCATAGGCGGCCTCCTGAGCTCCGCCGTCATCACCCTGTTCATCATCCCGATCGTCTACATCTGGTTCAATCGCCCCCGAGTATTACCGGAAGTGGAAACGCAGGTATAGGTATAGCGGGTACCGGATACAACTAAATGTGCGGGCGTTGGAATGATTTCATATGATACGATATAAGACGAGATGTCTGGCTCTAGGGCTGTGGGTGGCAACATGGGTCGCGGCCGCACCGTGGCAGGGGTGGGCTGAAGACGGTCCGGTCCGGGCTGAGTTGCTGGCGGATTCGGCGCAGATCGCGCCCGGGGATACGGTCCGGGTGGGCGTCCTTTTGCAAATCGAAGATGGGTGGCATATCTACGGCGAAGATCCCGGATTGAGTGGATTGCCCACCGAGGTGTCCTGGGATCTGCCCGAAGGGGTGGAGGCGGGGGACCTGCGCTATCCGGAACCCGAAATCTTCGAATTCGAGGGAGAGCGTGAATTCGGTTATTCCGGGGAAGTGCTGTTACAGGCGACCCTCCGGCTTCCGGATGATCTCTCGGAGACGCTCACGATCGGAGCAACCGCGTCCTGGCTGGCCTGTGAGGATCTGTGCATCCCCGGTTCCGCCACTCTGGACATTGCCTTGCCGGTTGGGGACGAAACCGTGGCGGTCGAGGCGCACCGCGACCTGTTTGGAGAGCGGGAGGCGCCGGCATCCGCTCCAGAGGGTCCGGCCGAAGCTGTTGGCGACCGAGAGAGGGTGACCATCGGCACGTTTGCCATGTATTTGCTGTTCGGCTTCATCGGGGGGATTATCCTGAACATCATGCCCTGCGTGCTGCCGGTGATCGGTTTGAAATTTATGGGGCTGGTCAAGCATGCCGGCGATTCGCCCCGGCAGATCATCGCGCACGCGTGGGTCTTCACCGCCGGAATTGTCGCTTCCCTCTGGGTGCTCGCCATTTTTGTCGTCGCCCTCCAGGCGACAGGCCGTCTTCTAGGGCAAGGCTTTCAACTGGCGAACTTCCCGTTCCTGGTCATCATGTCGTCGGTCATCTTCGTGCTTGGGCTGAGCATGCTGGGTGTGTTTCTGATCGATCTTGGAACGGGCGTTTACAAGAAGGCGGACGAGGTGTCCCGGAAATCGGGATTCGGAGGTTCGTTCGGCAACGGGATTCTGGTGGCCTTGCTTGCCACCCCGTGCACGGCGCCGGTCCTGGGGGTGGCGATGGGTTTTGCCTTCACTCAGCCGCCGTGGGTGACGTTTGTCATGTTTACCGCAGTGGGGCTGGGCCTTGCTTTCCCCTTTATCCTCCTGGGTCATTTCCCCGGATGGGTTCGTTTCATCCCGAAACCCGGCGTCTGGATGGAGTATCTCAAACAGGGGATGGGATTCCTGATGATGGCTGCCGTGGTTTGGTTGCTTTGGCTCATACACGAGGTTCGCGGCGGCGAAGCTGCCGTGTGGACCGTTGCGTTCCTGCTTGTCCTCGCGTTCGCCGCATGGCTTTTCGGCACGTTCCGCAATCGTTTGTCTTCCCGTGCTCGCCGGATTCTCCACGGAGCCATCGTTGGTATCGTCGTCTTCGGCGTCCTGGGAATTCTGGAAACTCGACTCGATTGGCGCGGCCCGGGTGAGGCTCGCGCGGCCGTTGCCGGCGGAGCCGACTGGGACGACTGGAGTGGCGGGATTCCCTGGGAACCGTTCTCTCCCGAACGATTGAACGAGTTGCTCGAGGAAACCGATCGGCCTGTGTTCGTTAACTTTACGGCCGCTTGGTGCATTACCTGCAAGGCGAACGAGCGGGCCGTGATCGACACGAGCGCCGGACGGGCCGTCCTGGAGGAAACCGGGACGATTCCGGTTTATGCCGACTGGACCGATATGGGCGGCGAAATCGGCGAGATGCTCCGTGAATTCGACCGCGCGGGCATTCCGTTTTATTTGGTTTACGGCCGGGACCGTGACAACCCGGAAACGTTGTCGGAGGTTCTGACGCCGGGAGCTTTCGAGCGTTCCCTGCGTTCGGCGGCCGTTTCGTTCGAAGACGAGGCTTGATGGCTAAGACTCACGGCGAGGAATGAGCGGCATGCTCCCGCTCGCCGAACCGGATAAAAGCTGGTCACCGGCGGGCGGCGTGGGCAAGAATACGTTGCATGCACTTGGATCTGAACGCGAAGGAATACCTTGCGCTGCTGAAGGCGAGCTATCTGGCGGATTGGGTGGCCAACGCGCACGCCGAGACCCCGGCTGACGAAGACTGGGAGATCGTCGGGATTTGCCGCAAGATCTACGCGCTGGCCGAAGCGCAGGGGTTCGACAATTTGGTGTCCTATAGCCGGGAAAGGGACGATTACGTGCCGACCCGGGAGTTTGTGGAGGAAATGGACGCGCGGTTTCTTCTGGATCACATCGATCATGTGTTCTGGCGGGAATTGGCGTTGCGGCTTGCCGACCGGTTGCTCGACGAAGCCTTCGGGGCGGAGGTGTCCGGCTGGAGCGACGAGGAGTACCGGCGGCGGCGCGATACATACGAACGGAAGGTGGAGAAAGAACTCCGGGAGAACGGTTTGAAAAATCTGTTTCTGCTGGGTGATTTCGGGCCCGAATAGTCCGGGTTCTCGGTGTTGCTGGCGGCGAGATGAGAAGGGGCCCGAGGATTACCCCTAACCTCGGACCCCTGTGCAACTTTCTTCCGTCAAGCGGAACGCATTGCAGTGTTCACCTCACTATGTGTTGCCTGCTCCCTTGCGGGTATCGGCGATTGAAGACTGAGCAGGCTGTGTGCCAGTTTTGTTTTTGTGAGAATTGACTCCGAACCAAGCCGATCCTGGTCCGGCCGGGGAGTGCGGGTGTCTTTTAGTGAACAAGCGACGGTGGCGAGATGACGTTTTTTGGTCATCTCGGTCTCCCCATCGCGGCTTTCCGGTGCCATCGCCGTTTGCCGGAGGTCGGATTCAGGGGGATTCAGGCGCCCATTGAAACAATCCGCTCGAATTCCTTCTTGGCCAGGGGCATGACGGACAGCCGGCTCTGGCGAATGAGCGCGATATCGGCCAGGTCCGGATCCTGTTTGATGCGGTCGAGGCCGACCGGCGTTTTGAGGGAGGTGACGGGTTTGAGTTCGACAGAGCTCCAGCGGCCGGTGTCGTCGGTCGGGTCGGGAAAGGCTTCCCTCGTCACTTCGGCGACCCCGACGACCTCCCGGGGACCGACGCTGTGGTAGAACAGGACCCGGTCGCCGGAACGCATCTCACGGAGGTTGTTGCGTGCCTGGTAATTTCGGACGCCGTCCCAGGTCACCTTGCCGTCGCGCAGCAGATCGCTCCATGCGTACGCTTCGGGTTCCTGCTTTACGAGCCAGTGTTTTCGGGTCGCCATGTCCGTGAGTATTCGGATTTCGCTGGCTCGGATACAGAAAAAAATCGTTTGGCGCGGCCGGGTGTTTTTTGGAGTTGTTGATCGGGGTGGTCATCGGGTAACAAGTAGGGGAGCCGAACCGGACAGGTGAGAGGAGTTTTCATGGATGACGAGAGGGACAAAGCGAGGAGAGCGATATGGGTGATCTACATTCTCATGGCGTTGGGAATGGCGGTTCCCTTGGTGGTTCTATTTTTCGTTTTTTGAACGGAGAAGTCTTGTGTCGCTCCGTCGAGGCCTCCGGAATGGTTGGCGACATGCGTATTTCCGGCAGGTTGGGGCGATTCCGGGAGACTCCTGTCCTTTAAGGCGATGAACAAGGCATTACTGACCATTCGAATTTTCTTTATCCTTCTGTGTGTGGCCGGGAGTTGGTTGCTCTGGTACGCGACGCCGGAATGGGATGCTTATCAGGGACGGATTCTGGTAATCGGTCTACTGATCGGGATCCTGGTCATTCTTGTGGATCTAATGCTGAAGGGGTTCTCGCTGCGGGGCCTGAGCGCGCTGACTTTCGGGTTGGGGGTGGGCGCTTTGGTTGCCTTTTTTATCTCGTCATCTCCTCTGTTCGAGCACGGCGACGAGCAAATCGTGTTTCTTTCGCGGATCGGGCTCTTTGTGATTTGCATGTATCTGGGCGCGGTGATCGCATTGCGGGGCAAGGATGAATTCAACCTCGTGATTCCCTACATCCGGTTCGTGCCTCACAATGTGGACGTGCCGCTGGTGATTGTAGATACGAGCGCGTTGATTGACGGGCGCATCGTGGAGGTGTGCAGGACTCAGTTTATGAGTGCCGGTATCATCATTCCGACCTTTGTGCTGGAGGACCTGAGAAAAATCGCGGATTCGCCGGATCAGCTGCGCAAGGCCAAGGGACGGCGCGGTCTGGATGCCCTGAATGAGCTCAAGGGCATGGAGCGTCTCGACCTGAGGATCGAGGAGAGCGCCGTCAGCAAGGAGAAGGAGGTCGATGCGAAACTCCTATTTCTGGCCAGTTCGCTAAAGGCGAAGTTATTGACCACGGATTACAACCTCGGGCGGATGGCGGAATTTCACGGGATTGTGTGGTTGAATCTCAACACACTCACCCATGCGCTGATCTCCGAGCTGACGGTGGGCGAGGTGATCGAAGTGGAGTTGCTGAAAGAGGGCAAGGAGGAGGACCAGGCCGTCGGATACCTGGAGAACGGATCGATGGTGGTTGTGAACGGGGGGCGTGCGTATTTGAATGAGACGGTGCCGGTCGAGGTGATCAGCGTGTTGCCTTCAGCCGGTGGGAAAATGGTGTTCGGGCGGGTGTTGGACGACGATTATAGTGCCGCGAAACGTTCTTGAGAATCCGGGAGTTGTCCCGAAAACGTGAGGCGAAATGTCATCCGGTGCGGTTCGTTTTGTGGTCGTGTTTTATTTCCTCTTCGGTCTCCTCGGTCTCGGGATGATCGGGTGGCGGGTGGACGACGGCGCCGCGTTCGATCCTCTTGCGGCCGGGGATGCGCGCTGGCCTCTCCACCTGGCGGCTTCGGTGTGCCTGCTCGCCGGAGTGCATGGGTTGTCGTGGATTGCGGTTCGTCGTTGGCGGGCTGTGGCGAACGGGGTCCGGGAGATGGTGGTATGGCTCGGTTGCCTCAACCGGCGGGAGGCATTGACCGTGGCCCTGGCAAGCGGGCTGGCGGAGGAAATTGTTTTTCGGGGGTGGCTTTTGAATGAAGTCGGGCTGTTTTGGTCTTCCCTTTTATTCGGAATCGTCCACGTGCCTCCCAGTCGCAACTGGCTCTACTGGCCGGTCTTCGCTTTCCTGATGGGGGTCTTGCTCGGCGCGCTTTGCCTTTGGACGGGGACCCTGTTATACGCGATCTTGGTGCACGCCGGCATCAATTTCATCAATATCCTCCGTTTGCCCCGGGCCGTTTCCGGGGCGCGGGCTTCTGACGGGTGATTTCAGGTTGCCAAAACCCGACGCGGCATGAAAGTAGTTGACACGAAGCGGGACGGGTCGTTCCGCCCAGTTGCATGACTATGCCGGAACGGAACCTGACAGGTGAGGAAGCGAAATTTTGGGAGCCAAAGACGCTCGACCGGGACGGAGCCGCCTGTTGGACGCTCGGTCCGCTCAAGCTTTGGGCGAGGCGCTCGTCCGGAGAGTGGTGGGTGTACACCGAGCGCGAGGGAGCCAGTGATTTGGCGATGGGGTTCACGACGGGCCGGGCGCCCCGCGAGGACGCGGGGTGGAAGCGGTGGGCCTTTTCCGAGGACGCGCCGGTCGTGACGATGGTACCGGCCACGCCCGACCGCTCGGTGGTGGTCCGGCCGGAACGCGCGTTGCGGATTCCTCCGGAGAACGAGGTCTTGTTCTTCGTCAGTGTGCCGATTTGGATACAGGTCCATGTCGGCGAGGGAACCCCGGCTCTCCTGGTGGAGGAGGCATCCCGGGTGCTTTCCAATACCTGGTTCGGCGAACCGACGGAGGGCGAGTTGTGTTATGCGCTGAAGACCGGAGCCTCCCGTTCGCTGGAAGGGGTGAAGCGGGGAAGTTACCGGTTCGTTTGTCCCCTGCTGGTGAAGAACCACAGCACCCAGGAATTGAATTTTCAGAAACTCTGTCTGCCGGTTCCCTACCTACGCCTCTATCACGGCGCCCAACGCATGTGGAGCAACCGGGTTTCGCTTTCTTATCTGGGAGGCACCCAATTCAGCGCGGTGCATTTCGATTCCGAACCGCCGGGTTACGAAGAACTGGTCGGCGGCGCGCTCAAGCCGCGAATGGAGGAGCGGAAGAGTTTTTTTCGCAGGAGTTTTGATACGATTCGAATGTTTGGATTCGGGGCCTGATGAACAACAAGCACACACATGAGGGGGCATTGGGATGCCGGTGGTGACGTGTATGGTCGAATGGAGCGCGTGGATAACGGAGGAGAACCTCGGGCAGCTCATTCGGGTGGCGGTGCTCCTGTTGGCGGGGCCGCCCGTTCTGTATGTATTCACGCGCCTGGCGACGCGGTTTTCGAAGAAGCATTTTTCGCCACACAGCAGCTTGTTGATCGGCAAGGGGATTTTTTACGGGGGAACAGCGATCATCCTGTTGATGGCCCTGTCGGATCTCGGGTTTCAGCTCACCGCGTTGCTTGGCGCGGCGGGAATCGCCGGGGTGGCGATCGGTTTCGCCAGTCAGACCAGCCTGTCGAATATTATCAGCGGTCTTTTTCTGGTGTGGGAAAAACCTTTTGGCGTCGGGGATGCGATCAAGGTGGGCGATCATGTCGGGGCGGTTTTCAGTATCGATCTGATGTCGATCAAACTGCGCACCTTTGACAACCGGTTCGTCCGGATTCCCAACGAACAGATCATCAAGGGGCAGATGATCAACATCACCCGCTTCCCCATACGCCGTCTGGATATCAATCTGGGCGTGGCTTACAAGGAGGATGTCGGGCGGGTCATGAAGGTTCTCCGCGAAGTCGCCGACGCGAACCCCTATTGTCTGGACGAACCCGAACCGATCATCATCTTCCAGGAGTTTGGAAACTCCTCCCTGGATTTCCTGTTCGGGGTCTGGTTCGCCAAGACCGATCTGCTCCTGCTGAGGAACAGCATCATGAAGGAGATCAAGGAACGATTCGACGCGGAAGGAATAGAGATTCCCTTTCCCCACCGCACGCTGTACTCCGGCGCGGCGACGGCGCCGTTTCCGGTCAGGATTGTCGGCGAGGACGACGCACAGGGCGCCGCCGAGGCGGGGGAAGGGGCCTCCGGCGAGCCCGGAGCCCCGGACTGAGTCGCGAGTTTTCCTTCGGGAATCAGGCCGGTTGGGCTTCCGAGGCGGGAGCGCCGTTGGAGCCGTTGGGTTCGTTGCGGAACTGGATCAGTTTCCAGTAGCCGCCGAGATTGACCGGCAGGATGTCCTCGACCTCGATCGTTGTCATTTCCAGAAAATGCGGGAGGGAAAAGTCCGGTTTGAAGCCGAGACGTCTGGAAAAGGGTGAGAAAAATTTTTCCACACCTTTGAGAATTCCTTTGGACGAGGCGAAGTGGTTGAGGACGAGGACCGTACCGCCGGGCACGCACACGCGTGACATTTCCTGCATCATCCTCATCGGATCGGGTACGACCGAGGCGACGTACATCGCAATGACGGCGTCGAAGGAATTGTCCGGGAAATCGAGTTCCTGAGCGTCCATTTCCAGGAAACTCTCGACATGAGGGAATTTCTCACGCGGGAATCGCTTCTTGGCGACCATCAGCATTTCCGGGCTGATGTCGATTCCTGTGACATGGACGTGTTCCCGGTAGAGCGGGATGGAATACCCCGTTCCGACACCGATTTCCAGGAAGCGGGAGCCTTCTTTCTGGTCGATCTTCTCGATTGCCTTTCGGCGGCCGTGATTGACCCATGATCCGAAGATAACATCGTAAAAAGGCGCGTAAAAGCCGTAGGTTTTTAGTATCGAATCCTTGTCCATTGAGCCGGTTCGGTTGGAAAACGAGTCGGGGCGATTGGATTTGAACCAACGACCTCCTGCTCCCAAAGCAGGCGCTCTACCAGGCTAAGCTACGCCCCGATTTCCGGTGAATTCCCTTACTCTCGGGTTTGCGCAATCGATGTCAACGCTTTCATGGAGAACATGCCGGTCAGGACACGTGACTTCGGGATTGCGTGGTTCGGTCACATTATTGCATAACGGGGCGACAGGATGATCACAAACGGGATAAAGGCCGCAATCACACTGGCTTTTTTGGCCCTCTGCGCGGGAGGGATCGCCTTGTTTTATTCCTATCTCGCCCGGACCGAGGCGGAGGAGTCGAAGAGTGAGTTGCGCGAGCTCGAGCGCCTGGGGGAATTCGCAGAGCGAATCCGCGAGTTTGAGGGGGATCTCCGGGAGGTTGCGGGGGACGCCGGTGAGTTTTTCGAGTTGATTCAGGATTTGATGGGACAAACGGAGGAGGGGTTTCGGCGGGTGGCCGAGCAGCGAAACCGCATGGGAGACAACGTATCCCGGCTGGCCGACACCGTGCGGGCTCTGGAAGCGCGTATCGCCGAACTGGAGGAGACCGTTCCGTTGCTGGAGGAGCATGCCGCTCGGCGGGCGCAACCGGACGAAGGGTCGGTGGAGGAGGCCGCGGCTGCGGAGCGGGAGCCCCGCGATGAAAACGACGTGGACGAAGACACCCCCGATCAGCGCCTTTATCTGATCGAATCGGGGGATACGTTGAGTCGCGTGGCACGGGATCACGGGGTTACCCTGGGGGATTTGCTCGAGGCGAATCCCGGTGTGGATCCGAACCGGTTGCAGATCGGCCAGGAGATTGTGATTCCCTGAAACCCGCCGATGGCCAGACGGCCGGAACGGATTTGCGCCGTGCCGCCTGGATCCGCGGCAGCCCTCGCAGGCCTGTTATCGGATCCCGACTCATTGCCTCCTTTAATGGTTCCGTTTAAATTACCGTCCACGGCTTCGGCTCCACACTCGAATCGCTGTCTTAATTCCGGCCGCTCTCGGTGTCGTTCCGGCCGGAACGGTTTTCTTTGACCCGTCGGTGTTGGGTGGTGGCCTGCCAGGCCGCGATCCGGTAGAAAAGGTCGAGAGCGGCGCCGAAAATCAAACCGATGACAAAACCGCCCACGATGAGGGAAAAGAACCAGTTCCCCAAGATACCGGGATCCCCGCCGAAGCTGAAAACGTGGATCAGACGACGTCCGACGAAAAAGTTCAACGGATAGATGAGCGGAACGGTCAAGGGATTGCTGATGAACTGGAGGCCGCACAGGATAGGCAGATTCGCGCGGAAAATCACCGCGGCCGCCAGGGAGAGGCCGATTTGCACGCCGTACAGGGGCAGGAACGCCAGGATGGAACCGGCGTAGAAGGCGGGTGAAACGTTGGGTACCTTGAAGGACCAGAGAAACGGTCGTTTTCGCGCCATATGGGCGAACCATTTGAGGACGGGATACCTTTCCAGGTTGGCGCGTCGCGGCAGCCAGCGCAGGAGTTGTTTGACGCGCCGGATTCTGGCGTGGCGCAACGTCTGCAATCTGTCTTGTTCGCTTTCCATGAACTGAGCGGGAATCCCCGCTCCTGTGAATAAGAATTGCGGCGAGGGCAAAAGTTCATTCAAAAGAGATTTGAAGGTGTGATGAAAGCGTTTTTTTCAAGGAGTCTGTCGACGAAGCCCGCCAGATTCCCAGGCGGGCGGAAAATTGGGTTTTCCGGGGAGACAGTTCTGGTATGAACCGGAATTCGCGGCAGCGTGCGTTCCTGGAGAACGCGGTTTCGTCGCCGCCGCGACCGCGCCGTATTTCGCGGCGGCATTTTCTCAAAATTCTGGGCGGCGTTTCCGCGGGCGGCGCCGCCGGTGGCTGGTATCTGTTCCGGTATGCGCCCTACCATCCGGTGGTGACGCGCCGGACGCTTGCCCTGAAGGATCTGCCCGCAGGATTTGAGGGGATCCGGATCGTCCAAGTGAGCGACTTGCACCACAGCGGTATGGTGCCAATTGATTATCTGGAGAGGTGTATTCAGAGCGTGAATGCGCTGAATCCCGACCTGGTGTTCCTCACCGGCGACTACGTGACGATGGATTGGGAGATCAGTCGGGACCAAAACATTAAGCGTTTCCTGGAGCCCCTGGGGAGTGTCTTCGGCGCGATTCGTGCCGGCATGGGCCTCTATGCCGTGATGGGAAATCACGATGTCGCCGCCGCGTTTCACGCCACCCGCCTGCTCATGGAACGGCTGGGAATTCCGTTACTTCAGGATGCCGGCCTGTATCTGGAGCGGCGAGGAGACCGGCTGGCGCTGGTGGGTCTGCGGGATTTCGGCACCCAGATCGTCGATACGGAGCGGGCGTTCACCGGTATCGATCCGGATGAACCGGCTTTGATCCTGATGCACAATCCCGATCTGTTTCCCAAGTTGCGCGAGCACCGAAACGGACTCATCTTTGCCGGGCACACCCATGGCGGTCAGGTGCGACTCCCGTTTTACGGTCCGTTGCCGAACGTCATTTCTTCAAAGTACGGAAGCCGCTTTGCCGAGGGAGTTTTCCGCGACGGCGATCTGACCATGCTGGTGAATCGCGGACTCGGCATGATTCACACCCCGATACGGTTGAACTGCCGACCGGAAATTTCCCTGGTGACCCTCAAGCGCGCGGATTCGGGGTAGGATCGGCGCTTACGCCCCGGTTTTTACGCCGCAGGCCAGGACGGTTTGGAAATGGGGTTCCTGCTTCTCGCGGCTGACCACGTTGACCTCGATGTTTTTGAAGCCCGCTTCCCGCAGGAACTGGTACAGCGTGTTTTCGGAGAACCCCAGCCACAGGTCGGCGTAGAGCTCGCGCGCCCGTTCGAAATCGTGTTCTTTCAGGTCGAGGATGACCACCTGGCCGCCCGGGCGGAGAATGCGGTGGGCTTCCTTCACCGCGTTTTTCGGATGGCGGGCGTGGTGAAGAGCCTGGCTGAGCAGGGCGAGATCCACCGACGCGTCGGAAAGAGGCACTTCCTCGATGTCGCCGAGGAGGAACTCCAGGTTGCTCAAGTTGTGCTTGCGCGCCGATTCCGTTCCCACCTCGACCATGCGCCGCGATTTGTCGATGCAGTAAACGTGCCGGGCGCGCTGGGCGAGGAGCTGGGAAACCAACCCTTCTCCGGCGCCGAGGTCCGCGATGTCGATCGCCGGAGTCAGGCGCAGCAGGAAGTGGCCGAAGGCCTCCCAGGATCGCCCCGGACAGTGGTTCTTGCCGAAGCGGCCGGCCAGCGCGTTGAAGTATTCCTCGGCGTATCGCTGGCGGCGTTCGAGAATGCGTTCCAGATTCTGGCGATCCTCCCGCATTTGAGGCATCTCGCGCACCGCCTGGCAAGCGGACCGGGTCAGTTCCGCGCTCCCCGGGGGAAGCTCGGAGTTGATGGAATAAAACGTTTTCTTGCCCTGTCGCCGGTCGGTCACCAATCCGCCTTGCCGCAGGAGGGCCAGGTGCGAGGAGATCCGCGATTGGCCCATGTCGAGGATTTCCTGCAATTCGGCCACCGACAGCTCGTCCGACCGAAGGAGCGCCACCAGGCGCAACCGGGTCGAATCGGACAGCAGCTTCAGAGTATCCCAGGGATCCGGCACGGAGGAAACGTCGGAAGACGACTCAGTCGTTTTCGCGGTACCGGCTGATGGACTCGATCTTCCACGATTCCGTGGTGTCGCCGATCTGAAGTTCGATCGTTTCTCCCTCGCGCCGGCCCAGCAGGCTCTGGCTCAGAGGCGTCTTGTAGGATAGGATGTTGTTGTCCGGGTCGCTGTCCCAGGCCCCGAGGATCGAGTAGATCACCTTGCGGTTGGTGGAGCCCTGGCGCAGGCCGACGATCGTGCCGATGCCGACCTGGTCGGCCGGGGCGCTGGAAAAATCGGTGATCTCCGCACGGGCGAGATCCTTTTCGAGATTGGCTTTGCGGGCCAGGAGCATCTGCTGGTCCTGCTTGGCCATCTTGTATTCGGAGTTTTCGCGGAGGTCTCCGTGCTCCATCGCCTCGGCGATGGCCTTGCTGTTTTCCGGGATCTTCTTGCTGACGATCTCTTCGTACTCGCGGCCGCGGCGGTCGTAGCTTTCGCGCGAGACGATCAGGCGCTCGCCTTCGGTTTCGGTTTCCCCAGCCACCAGGTTCTGCACGCTGGGGAAGTGTTTGATGAAGCGGGCGAGAAGCGATTTCTTCGTCAACTCCTCGAACCCCTGGTTGATCAGAAGATTGTTGGCGAGGTCGCGGGCGATTTCGGTGTCGGCTGTGAGCAGGAGATCGCGAATCAGGTCGCGGTCGTCGTGGAGGAGCTCGGCCAGGGGAATCTTGCGTGAGCCCGCGAGCTGCAGGGCTTCGTAGTCGATGGCGAAGAAGATCGCGTTCAAGAGGTGGGGCGAGACCAGCCCGGTCATGATGTTGGCGAACTTTCGTGAATTGCGGTTCTTGAGGATCCAGTACAGGACCGGCCCCCGCAGGTTTTGTTCGTTCAGCCAGCGACGGAGCGTGGCGGCAAGTTCTTCTTCGCAGCCGTTTTCCACTAGGAAATTGATGCACTCGGTGGTGAACTTGCCGTGGCTGTTCTTTAGCAGGTCGAAAACCAGCGGTTTCCACTCTCCCGGATAAGTATCCCGAACCAGGGTCAACAGGCGCTTCTGGAGATTGCTGGGCAGGTTCTCGGCGATCGCGGTCAGATCCGACGCCGAGCTGATCATCGAGCCGGTGGTCGGCTCCAGTTGGCTCGGGTTCTCGCCGAGGATCCGCGTCAAGTCATCGCGAGTCCAGGCTCCCTGGAGGCGTTCGGACTGCGTGAGTTGATTGCTTTCGATGATGACCTGATTGAGGTCTTCGAGGATCGGGCGCAGGTTTTCACGCAGGTCTTCACGGCTCTCGCAATGTTCGATCAGGTCGCGGGCGAGGCGGATCTTGCGCTTGGCCGACTGGGTGCTCTGGTAGTTTTCCAGAATCTCCTGATCGGCGTTTAGCGCCTGTTCGCGGAGGTAGTAACACTCGGTTTTCTTGGCCGGAACCGCAATGTGGGGATCCTTTGCCAAGTGCCGCTTGGCGGCGGTCCACCAGCGCTTGAATTTCGCCTGACCGATCAGCCGGCTGAGCAGCGATTCCAGTTCAACGCCGGTAGCGGCCTGGTTGGGGAACTGCTTGAGAGCCTCCTTCACCAGATCGGCCGGTCGCTTTTCGATCATGTCGGCGACCACCGCCGGTTCGGTCTGTTGCCGGACGAGCAAATGCTCCTCCGGAAGCACCTCCATCGTGTTGGCGCAAAAGGCCGGGTCCATGGAGTGCCCGGCCTTGTCCTGGAAGTCGATGATTACCCGGTTCTCGGCTTCCTGGTATTCCTTGATTCGCCCGAAGCCCCAGCTTTGGTGAATGCAGTAGCGCCCGGGTTGCATTTGCAGCAGCTTGTCCTTGGCGGGCTTCAATACCGGGTTTTTTTCGATGAGTTCTTGAACGGCGTCCTTGGTCATAGCGATCTGAGAGCTTTTGTTGAATGGAAAGAGATCATTGTGTCAGTATTACCTTTTTAATGAAAAGCAAAAAGACGGTTGCGCCCGATGCATGGGAATCGGCGGTTGCGTTGACGAACGAATTCTTTAAGTCGGATCGTCGGCTCGCTCGTCTCCAGGAGGGGACGGCGACCGAACTTCCGCAAGAGGAAAGGCGCCGACGCCAGAGTCTGCTCTACGGCGTTGCAAGAAATATAGCGCTGATTGAGTGGGCCATCAAACAAAATGTGCGACGAATACCCAAAGGGCGCCTCAAGGCGTTGCTCCTGGTGGCGGGCTTCGAGATTCTGGCCGACGTGCGGGAAAACGAGGGAGCGCGAGCTCCGCAAGTGGTCCATCATGCGGTGGATCGGGCCAAGCGGCTGCTCAGCGCACCGGAGGCCCGGCTCGTGAACGCCGTGTTGCGCCGCCTGCGGGAGACCTTCCGGAGTGCTCTGGTGGAGGAACCGGCCTCCGCCGATGATCTGGCCCGCTTGTACAGCCACCCCAAGTGGCTGGTGGAAAGGTGGATTTGTGCTTTCGGCTGGGATCGGGTCCGGAGTCTGTTGGCCTGGAGTCAAGAGCCGGCTCCGGACTACCTGCGCCTGTACGTCGAACCGCCCGAGGGGGTTGCAGACGGATTGATCCCCACCGAATGGCCGGGTTTTGTCCGGATTGGAGCGGGCGGGTGGCCGTTGGCTCAAGAGCTCCTGGCGTCTGGCCGGGCCTATGTTCAGGATCCCTCGACGCGGCTGGCTCCGGAACTCTTGGCCCCCGTGGCCGGGGAAAACGTGCTCGATCTGTGCGCCTCTCCGGGAGGTAAGACGTTGCTGTTGGCGGCGCGGCTCGGGGAGGGCGCCGGGGATCGCGATTTGGTCGCTCTGGACCGCCCGGGTCCGAGACTGCGGCGCCTGGAGGAAAACCTGTCGCGATACCCGTGGTGTCGAGCGGTGGCTTACGGGGGTTCGTTGCCCGAGATCGTTCCCGGCGACCTCGCCGCCCGCGGGCTGCCGGAAGCCTACGATGCCGTCCTGATCGACGTGCCTTGCTCCAACTCGGGCGTCTTTCGCCGTCGGGTGGAGGCGCGCTGGCTGCTCACCGAGACGGGGCTGAAGGAACTCGTGGGCCTCCAGCGGCGACTGTTGCGGGCGGCGGCGGTGTTTGTCCGGCCGGGAGGGCGTCTTGTGTACAGCACGTGTAGTATCGACGAGGAGGAAAACACGGCTCAGGTGGCCGCATTTCTGGAGGCCGTCGAGGGACGTTTCGTCGGCGAGAACTCGCGGGTTCATTATCCCTGGGAGACCGGCCACGACGGGGGCGCGGCTTTCCTGATGCGGCGGGTGCGATGACACGCAGCCTCCGATTCCGCGACGCCGCGAAGTATTCGACTTGCCCCCCGCGCCATTCTCTGAATGTGTCTCACACTCCCAGCGATGGAAGTATTCATGACAAGAAACGAGCCCGGTTTTAAAGGCCGGGCGAACGGTCGGAGCAAACCCTCAGGAAACCGCGGGTTGGCATGAGTGATCGTGCCGAAGTCCGAGCGCAATCCGTTTCAGGGGAGGGTCGTCTTCCTCTGGGAGTGATTTTTCTGACCCTGTTTATCGACCTGATCGGGTTCTCCATCATCTTTCCTCTCTTTCCCGGCATCCTCGAATATTACTTGGCGGGGGAGGGCGAGGACGGCTTGTTGGCAGGGCTGTTGCGGTTCCTGGAGACGTTCGACCAACCCGGGGAGGGCAGCGGTCACTACACCGCCGTGCTATTCGGGGGATTTCTCGGGGCGATTTACGCCTTTCTCCAGTTTCTGTCGGCTCCGTTTTGGGGACGGTTGTCCGACCGCTACGGCCGGCGCGGCATCCTGCTGTGGACGGTGGGCGGGACCGGGCTGAGCTACGCCCTGTGGTTCTTCAGCGGTTCGTTTCTGCTCTTTATCGTCGCCCGCTTGCTGGGAGGTTTGATGGCCGGAAACCTGTCGGTCGCCTCGGCCGCCATCGCGGATGTCACTCCGCCAGAACGGCGGGCGCGCGGGATGGCGCTGGTTGGAATCGCGTTCGGATTGGGGTTCATTATGGGCCCGGCCATCGGCGGATTGAGCGCCCGAATTGACCTGCTGGCACTCGCGCCCGGGCTCGAAGCCTGGGGAGTCAACCCGTTCTCCGGTCCGGCCCTGGTGGCGTTTTTCCTGGCGGCGGTGAATTTTGTGTGGGTGCTGACCCGTTTTCGGGAGACCCTGCCGGCGGACCGGCGCGGAGACTACTTCGCCGAGAGGACGCCGGGGGTCCTTCTCCGGGCCCGCCTCCGCCCCGAGGTCAGGCGGGCGAATTTGATCTTTTTTATTTACGTCCTGGCGTTCAGCGGAATGGAGTTCACTCTGACGTTCCTGGCGAGCCAGCGGTTCGACTACGGACCGGTGGAGCTGGCGTTCATTTTCGTTTACGTCGGGGTGCTCATTGTGC
>SLOW01000159.1 GCA_007132315.1 Opitutales bacterium | reverse complement strand
TTCATGTTTTTTTCTCGGAAAGCGAATCGGGATTTGCTTGATAAGAAGGATGGATGCTTTGAAATTCGGGTCGATAGTCGTAATCCTATTAACGTTGCTCGCGGGCAATGCGGCGTGCGAGGCTTTGTACACGAACCCAGATGAGGCTGCCGCAGATCCTGACTTCTCCCTCCAGGGAGAGTACGTTGCCGATGGATGGGGGGTTCAGGTCATTGCTCGGGGCGACGGCGCATTTGAAGCCTTCGTGCTCAAAGGCGGTCTCCCCGGAGCCGGCTGGGACGGCGAATACCGCAGGCACCTTGAGGGTCAGCGGGACGGAGACCGCGCTGTTTTCTCCGGGCGGAACCTCGAGTTCGAAATCACGGACGAGATCCTCACCCTGTACGACGCAAACGGCCGCATGAAAGCGAGACTGCCTCGAGTCGAGCGCGTCAGCTCCACGATGGGCCTGGAACCCCCGGACAATGCCATCGTTCTTTTCGCCGGCCCAGCAGACGTGGACAATTGGCGGAATGGCCGGGTGGATGAAAACGGCCTGCTCCAGGAAGGCTTAACCAGCCGGGAGCGGTTCCGTGATCACAGGATTCACGTCGAATTTTTGGTACCCTACCGCCCTCACGCTCGCGGCCAGGCCCGGGGGAACAGCGGCATTTACGTGCAGTCGCGCTACGAGGTACAGATGCTCGACTCGTTCGGCTACGAACCACACCACAGCCACAACGGAGGAATCTATTCAGTTGCCGCCGCCGAGTTGAACCTGAGCTATCCGCCCCTCCGTTGGCAAACTTACGACATTTATTTCAGAGCTCCCCGTTTTAATGCCGAAGGCGCCAAGGTTGAAGACGCCCGCATGACGGTGTATCACAACGGCGTCAGGGTCCACGCCGATGCGTCCGTGCCCCACACCACGACAGCCGCCCCGATTTTCGAGGAGGCCGACGAACCGGGCCCCATCTATCTTCAGCGCCACGGCGACAACCCCATGCGTTATCGAAACATCTGGGTCGTCGATCTCGAGTAAGCACTCTTTTTAGACATCTGCCGCATCGCCGCGGCAAGTGGTAGATGTCTAAAAAGAACGGTTACGATCTCGATGAGTAAAGTAATGGTCGGATCGCGGCGCGTTAAGGAAGGAATAGCATATTCCCCGGAAGTGCACTTCAGGATGTCGGCACCAGCGAGGAAAGCATCGCCAACCCCGAGATTCCCGGGGTGCTGACCGCCGCCCGACTCGCAGCCGTCCTTGAATCAGGCCCAGCGGTGTTTTTAGGTGTGGCGTTTGATGACGATCCCGTCTCAAACGCCACGGAGCCCATAAACCAATAGCCGTGCCCTACGGTGTCAGTTCACGGATGCGGACCGAGCGGATGTCGGTGGGGTGGCTTTCGGACTGCAAGGCAATATAGCCTTGCGTCAGCGGTGTGCCGTCTTCGAGTTGAGTTCCCGAGTACTCCATCACGACTTCTCCGTTCAGGATATGCTGAACCATCTCGTCCCCATGAACGATCAGTTCGGCCGTCACCCACTGATCACCCTCATGCGTGGGTCCGTCGGAACCGATGCAATGTTCGGTCCTGAGTTCCCCGTCGACGATCACATGTGTACCCGGAGTACAAATGCTTCCATTCGGCCGCTCCGCCCCTTCGTCGGCCCCGAGAAGCTGGAATTCAATGGAAGTGGGAAAGTCCTGGTTCAGCTCCATGCTTGAGGCCGACTGCGAATGAAACATGATACCGTTATTCCGATAGGCCCATCCGGCCCCGCCCTCGACTTGATCGCCGACAAAGCGATACTCGACCACCAGGTGGTAATGGGAAAACGGTTTCTCGTAAAAGATGTGCCCGAATCGGTCATCAAACGTGTCGTACTGATCGTATCGAACCTTCATCATGCCGTCTTCGACCCGGAAGGTGTCACCGTAATTGTCATTCAGTTCGTAGCCTCTGATTTTCAAATCCCAGCCATCGAGGTTCTCGCCGTTGAAAAGCTCAACCCACTCACCCTCGGAGTTGCTGTTTGTAGCGCAACCCGAGACGGCGACGAGTGTGGCCAACAGCGCCGTGATGAGATGGAAAATCCGAAACGATCCCGGGCGATCGATTGAAGTGGCGCCGGGCTCAAGAGATAAGAGTGTGGTTTTCATGTTTATGAGTCGAACCCGCCGAAGATACAAACGCAAGCCGGAAAGGTGTTATCCCTGCCAAGGATAACCTTCGGTCCGGCAACGCGGAGCCAACAGTCGTCGCGCCGGGGAAGGGGCGCCCCCCACATCACAAACGCTAGCGAATCCGAATTGGAAACGTCTCGTCCTCCTGAAAACCTCCGGATCAAATCGTCAACCGCTTCATGTATCCGGCATTCTCGCGAACGGCGTCGAGGGGCGTGGTATCCGTATAGGCTTCCTGCTCGACGATGAAATATTTCATGCCGTTTTCTTTCGCGACCCGCAGAATTGAGGGAAAGTCGATCACGCCGGTTCCGAGAATGGTCGATTCCGGATCGTCGCCCTTGGTCATGTCTTTCACATGGGAGGAAGTGAACCTTCCTGGGTACTTTTTTATCCAGTCCAGGCTCGATTCACCGGTGATTTCCACCCAATAGATGTCCAGCTGAAAATCGACCAGTTCCGGTTCCGTACGCTCCATCAAGATATCCTGCGGCATTTCGCCGTTCTGGGACTCGAAGGTGTAGGCGTGGTTGTGATAGGCAAATCTGACTCCCGATTCGTTCGCGATCCGGCCCAGGTCATTGAACCTGTCGGCCATTTCCCGGTAGTCGTCCAGGCTGCCCTGGGGACCGATCCACGGACAGACGATGTATTCCATACCGATTTCGGCCACCTGCTCCACCTTGCGCTCAAAATCGTTGAATACATTGGCATGACTGGAAACAGCGGTCATTCCGTGATCGCTCAAAAACTCCTTGAACCCGGTGTTTCCCATTCCCCAGAACATACCTTGGGGCCCTTCGTAACTCTCGATCTGCTTGTAACCGTACCCCGCGACCTTGCCCAGGGTCCCTTGCGGGTCATCAACAATGACATCCCGCAGGGTGTACAACTGGAGCCCGAAAGGCGAGATCCCTTGATTTGCCTTTTCGGAGGCTTTCAGGAATGGCAGGCTTCCCACGGTTAAACCCGAGGCGAAAAGCCCGGATGTTTTCAAGAAGGAGCGGCGCGATAGATTCATTTTCCAATATTGCGTTGGGTGTCGGCCAGGACTGAACGTCGAATTCGACACGACGTTCCGCGTACCCGGAATCAATCCGGAGCTTTCCCGGGCTCAAACCCTATCGAACGAAATCGAGCGGAGGCAAGAATCAAGTGTTTGTTTCCCGACGCCCGGAAACGGGATGAACGGGACGGTTGGTCGGAACCGTTCGGGACGAAACCGACGACGAAAAACGTTCCATCCGGACTACGGCGATTCGAGACGCACACTTCCACACCGTCGGAGCACCATGCGGGATCGTCCGCTTCGAGCTCGGGATTCCGGTATCGACAATTGACAAGGAACGGGCAGGATATCGTTCGGCTGACGCCACTCTTCCGGGCGTACCGAACCATTTTACAATCCTTCCATTCCTATGCGTGTCTCCATCATGTTGTTGCTCCTGGTAGCCGGAGCATTTTCGGCCGGCGCCGCCGTTTCCATCGACGCTCCCGTCTCCAATGTCACCGTCTATCCCGATCGAGCTGTGGTGACGAGATCGGGCACCGTTGAATTGCCCGCCGGCGTCAGCGAAATTCGTTTTCCGAACCTCCCGGACGGCCTGTTGGACGAGTCTCTACAGATTTCCGGAGGCTCGCCCGGGGCGCTGGAGATTCTCGATGTCCGTGTTGCCCGCAGCTACCGCGAGGTGACGGAGCCGGTGCGGCTGCAACCGCTCCTCGAGGAACGGGACCGCCTGGAGAAGGAAATCGCAGAGATCGATCTGGATCTCGAGCTGCTCCAGCAGCAACGTGCCTTCCTGACAAAGGCGGAGGACAGCGTCACATCGCCCCGTGGTGAAGGTGAACTCCCGCCTCCAGGCCAATGGCGCGAGCTGATGAGCTTTTTTCACGAATCCTTGAGCGAACTTCTCCACCAAATGCATGCCCAAGCCTCCGTGCGCGAGAAACTGAATGGCCTGCTCGAAGCCCTGAATGCCGAAATCGCGCAAACGCGCCCCGGCGAACCGGGACGCGTGAAGGAAACCATTGTCCGGGTACAGGCGGACAACCCGACCGCCGAAGCCGCCTTCTCCCTGTCTTATGTGGTCAGAAACGCCGGCTGGAACCCGGCCTACAACGTGCGGGTGGATTCGCCGGAACGGACGATCCGGCTCGATTACGAAGCATTGGTTCGCCAGCGGACCGGTGAGGACTGGGAGGGGATTCAACTCGCCCTTTCCACGGCTCGCCCGGCCCTTGGAGCCTCGCCTCCCGAGCTTCAACAATGGGTTATCGATGTGCACCGCCCCAGTCAACGCCCGGCTGCAACAGCCGTGCCGGCACGGGATCTGGCTTACCGATTCGAGTCCGGTTCGGTGCCCGAGGAGGTCGCACGATTTCGTTCCGCGGACGTCGAGGCCGGTCTCACCGCGGTGCTGTTACGGGTTCCAGGTGAAGTATCGATCCCGGCCGACGGTCAGCCACACCGCACCGGTATCCAGTCTCTGGATTTGGACGGAGATTTCCGCTACACGATCGTGCCGAAGCTCTCCAACCACGCCTATCTTCAGGCCCGGGTCACCCACAGCGGCACGGCGCCGGTGCTGCCGGGCCGGGCGAATATTTTCCTGGGCGGCAACCTTGCCGGCCATGTATCGCTGCCGCGAGTCGATCCCGGCGAGGAATTCGAGCTTCCGCTCGGCGTGGACGAGGCTATCGGCGTCGAACGCAATCTGCTGCGCCGCTTCGTCGAGCGGCGCGGCATTCTATCACGCACCACACGAACGCGCTTTGAGTTCGAAACCGAAATCACAAACCAGAGGGCGACCGCGGCGAAGGTCGAGATCGAGGATCACGTCCCGGTTTCACGGCACGAGCGTATCGAGGTCAACCTCATCGAGTTATCCGGCGGTGTCGCCGATGAATCCCGGCCCGGTGTCCACACCTGGAAAAAAACACTGGAGCCCGGCGAAACCGTAAAGATTCCTCTGGTCTTCAGCGTCGAGCACCCCGAAGACATGGATGTCACCGGCCTGTGAGGGACTGCGGGCGCCGGCAGCCTCGTCCGGAGCGTTGCGCATCAAGGATTCGCGTCCTAACCTCAAAACCGTCCGCCCCCTGACGGATCACGACTGATCGGCGGCCTCCTGCGACGAATCGGCCTCCCACATCCCCGACTGCATCCGCGTCATCGCGTTCATAATGCGCGGCTGCATCAGTTCCTGAGTTCGCCGCATCAGTTCACCCTGTTTTTCCACGTACCCCTGTCCGGCGGGAGTGGAGTAAAAATCGATGAGACCGCGAAGTTCCTGACGGGTGAACGTTTCTCCATAAGCCTGAATCATGTCCTCCTTAATGCCTTCCCAGTCCATCGCTTCGTTAAAAATATCCAAGGCCGCCGCTGTTCGGCGAGCATCTCTTCGGTGATGTCGGTGGCAAGCTAGAATTGTCGTTCGTTTCCAAAATCCAGCAAACCGCGAAACACGACCGGAGTGGGATCGGTGAAAGCGCACAACGGAAAGCTCAGTATGACGAAACATGCGAGAAACGTTTTCATGATATCGATTTGGTAATGCTCGAAGGACGCCTGACGGATCGACCTGCGTACCTGTGTCCAAGAGCTCGTTTTCAAGGGTTAATTGGGACTGCCCTGTTGCGCGGGCATACGAAACGTTACGGACCGTAATCACCATCCTTAAGTCCGTATTCGGAACAG
>SLOW01000281.1 GCA_007132315.1 Opitutales bacterium | reverse complement strand
CGGGGAAACCTTCACCGCGGTCGCCCAGATGTTGCTGGAGGAGACTTCGGAAAACGCCCGACCGGAGATCGGAGACCTGTTCGCCACAGCGCTGCAGACATCCAAGTTGAGCCGGGTGATGGCGGTGCGCCTCTACAGCCCGGAAGGCCGATTTCTGGACTCGGTCCCCTTCGACGCCCGGGACCGGGAGCTCTCTCCGGAGGATTTGGCCGCCTTGAACAACCTGCACCCGCTCAGTTTTTTTGAACCGGATGGCGATCTCGATTCCGTCTTCGCCTTCAAAATTCCCGACCACCTGCCGGCCCGCACGCCCCTCCTGCACATCGCTATTCCCCTCTATGCCGGAAGCGAGCGGGAGCTCGCCGCCATCGCGTATTACACCCTGGACGGAAATCCGATCGCCGACGAGTTCCGCGAAGTTGACCGCAGTCTGGCTCTGCAGGGAGCGATCGTTTTCACTGCCGGAGGCAGTTTGTTTCTCATTGCTGCAGGCATCGCCTGGTGGCGTTTGAGCCGCGCCCAGCGGCTGCTCAGAGAAAGGACCCGGAGATTGCTCCAGGCCAACCAGGAACTGTCGCTGGCAGCGCGGACCTCGGCCGTCGGAGCGGTCAGCGCGCACCTGGTTCACGGACTGAAAAACTCGCTAGCCGGACTGAATGAATTCGTGAAAAGCGCGGCGGAAGGCCCGGAAAGCAGGACCGACCCCGAAGAATGGGAATCCGCCAGGGAAAGCGCCGGGCGGATGCGGGCGATGATCGAGGAGGTGGTTTCCATTTTACGCGACGACGACCAGACGACCCAATATGAAATGAACGTGGAGGAACTCGTCGAGTTGGTGGACGCCAGAATCGCTTCCCTGGACGGGCGGGACGGAAACACGTACCAGTCCCGGGTCGAGGCCGGGGGTTCGGCGGCGGTTTCGGGACGCGACGCCAACCTGATCACCCTCATTTTGACCAATTTGATCGACAACGCCTTTCGCGCCGGTTCGGGAGGGTGCGCCGTCTCGCTGAACGTCGCCGGCGGCGGCAACGGCGACGGGCTTGTATTCGAGGTAACCGACAACGGTCCGGGGATTCCGCTGGACGTCCGGGAAAACCTGTTCAGTCCCCGGAAGGCGGGATCCAACGGCGGAACCGGACTCGGGCTGGCCATCAGCTATCAGCTCGCCCAGCACCTGGGCGCCGAACTCGCATTGACGGAATCCGGGGAAACGGGCAGCCGTTTTCGACTCGCCCTGCCTGAACACAACACCGGGATTAACCGGCGCGACCCAGCGCCATGATCTCCTCACCCGCCTCGTTCAACCAGCGGTCGCGGTCCCGCGCGGCCGGATCGAGCCGCAGCAGTTCCCGCCAGTAGCGCGGGGAATGGTTCATCTCGCGGAGGTGGGCCAATTCGTGACAAATTACGTAGTCCTGGATCTCCGGAGGCACGATCAGCAGACGCCAGTTCAGGGAAATGGAACCGCCGGTTGAACAGGAGCCCCACCGGGCCGCTTGGTCGCGGACGCTGACCCGTTTCACTTGAAAGCCGAACCGATCGGCCAACGCGCGGGTCCGTCCGGGCAGCACCCGGGCCGCAAGCCCCCGCAACACCTCGGCCAGTTCCAGATCACCGGTCGGCTCCGCCCCGATTTCAACCACCACCGAACCGGCGCCGCGGGTGTAGCGCAGGACGGTGCGGGGCGCGCCTTCTGTCAACACCAGCGGCACCCGTTCGCCGTCGATGCTGACCGCGCGTTCGGCCGACAGGTACTGCCGGAGATCGCACGGGGGATGGAGACGCGACAGGTGGCGTCGCAGCCACGCCGTCTTGCTTTCCAGAAAGGCGATTCCGTCGCTCGCCGGAGCGCCCGGCGGCAACGTGAGGATCAGCCCGGTGCGGCGATCAATCGAAATCCGAATCGCCCGCGCGCGAACCGAACGGCGTATCCGGTAGGGCACCTCCCGGTCACCCTCGTAGGTGCGGAGCCGAAGGACTCCGGACTGGACCGATCCCCGCCGTTCGCCGTTCCGCGTGTCCGTATTCATGGAAAAAAACCGCCTCGGGCTCAAGGAGACGAAACCGCTTCGGCATCGACACCGTTGACAACCCGCCCGGCGTATCGCCGCAGCGCGGATTCCGGATCGATCCCGCGGCGCCGGCAGGCGGCCGCCAGCTCGAACAACCGGGCGCCAGCCGTTTCCTCGCCGAGATCGGCCCCCAGGGCGTCGAT
This sequence comes from Opitutales bacterium, assembly GCA_007132315.1. Taxonomy (GTDB): domain Bacteria; phylum Verrucomicrobiota; class Verrucomicrobiia; order Opitutales; family T3Sed10-336; genus SLOW01. Next base: position 3,670 of record SLOW01000281.1, on the reverse strand, counting down.
CCGTTCGCCTTGCACCGCCGGCTCTGCCGGCCAAGAAACACCCTGTTTGTCCATTTCCTTGACCACGTTGGCCGCATAGAGCAAGGCGGGCAGACTCCGGGGCCGTTCCTTGAAAAGGCTTCCCTTCTCGGGCCGGGGCGCGCCGGCCTTCTTTTCACCCGCTTTGATCTTGTCCCACTGCGCCAGCACGGCGGCTGAATCCTTCAGGTCGGTGTCGCCGAACACATGGGGATGCCTGCGGACCAGCTTCTCGTTGATTTCCGCCGCCACGGCTTCGAAGTCGAAATGCCCAGCCTCCTCGGCCATCCGCGAGTGAAACACCACCTGCAGCAAGACGTCGCCGAGTTCCTCGCGCATGTGCTCCATGTCCTGCCGGTCGATGGTGTCGAGTAACTCGGCGCATTCCTCGATCAGACAATAAGCGATCGAGCGGTGGTCCTGCTCGCGATCCCAGGGACAGCCTCCCGGTCCCCGCAACCGCGCCATCGTGGATTTCAGGTCGTCAATCGCGCTCATAAGTCTAGTATTTGTCCTTTAGCGAAAATTGATCGATCCGTTTGCGCAGGGTCGCCCGGGTGATGCCGAGAATTCCCGAAGCCCGCACCTGGTTACCGCCGGTTTCCCGGAGGGCACGCAGAATCATTTCCCGTTCCATCGTGTCGAGCACGGAGTCCGTCGATTCCTCGCGCATACGGGCGTATAATTCGTCGAACACGTCCTGCATGGTTCGCGGAACGACCGGGGGCGGAACGAATGCCTGGCTTTCGGGCGCCGATTCCGTGTGCGGCGAGGCGGCCGGTTCGGCGACGGGGGCGTCGTTTCCGGCAACCGCGTTTTCCGTCGCCGGCTTCGGTTCGGGCGCCGGCGACGCACGGCCGGAGGCCGCCGGGATTTCTTCCGGAAGGTCCTTCAGCAAAATGGCGTCTCCCTGCGCCATCACCGCGCTGCGATAGATCACATTCTCCAACTCCCGTACGTTGCCGGGCCAGTCGTAGGCATTGAGCACTGCGGCGGCTTCGGCAGAGACTTTACTGACGGCGGATTGGCGCCTTTTCTGGAGCTTCTGGAGGCAGTACTCCACCAACTCGGGAATGTCCTCCTTGCGTTCGCGCAGCGAAGGCAGGCGGATGCGGACCACGTTGAGACGGTAATACAAATCCTCGCGAAAGGTCTTCTCCTTCACCATCGACTCCAGGTCCCGGTTCGTCGCCGCGATCAGGCGCACATCGGTCTTGAACGTCTTGGTGCCGCCGACCCGCTGGAGTTCCCCCTCCTGGATCACCCGCAAAACCTTGGTCTGGGTCTGCGGGCTCATGTCGCCGATCTCATCGAGGAATATGGTGCCGCCGTCACAGAGCTCGAATTTTCCGGGACGCTGACTGGTGGCCCCCGTGAAGGCGCCCTTCTCGTGGCCGAACAACTCGCTCTCGATCAGGTTCTCCGGCAGCGCCGCGCAATTGACAGCCACAAACGGTTTGTTGTGCCGCTGGCTGTGCTGAACGATGCAGCGTGAAACCAGTTCCTTGCCGGTCCCGCTTTCGCCCGTGATCAGGATGGTGACGTCGCTCGAGGCCACCTGACCGATCATCTTGAAAACGCTCTGCATCGCCTCCGAATGACCGACGATCCCCTCCTGGTAGTCGTCGCTATTGATGACCGGGCGGTAATCGCGGACGTTGCGGAGGTCGCTGGAGGCTTTGAGCGCGCCCTCGGTCAGGCCGATGACCTTCTTCATGTCGAAGGGTTTCATCAGGTAATCGAACGCGCCGAACTTCATCGCCTCGATCGCCGTCTGGGTGGTGCCGTAGGCGGTCATCAGGATGACCATGGGCCGGGCGTCGATCGACTTGATGTGCTGAAGGGTTTCGAGTCCGCTCATCCCGGCCATGCGGATGTCGAGGAATATCACGTCGGGCGATTCCGACCGAACCGCTTCCACCCCCTCCTCTCCGCTGGCGGCGGTCAGGAGCCGGTAGTTCCGCGATGAGAACACCCGTTCCAGTGAATAGCGAATCTCCGAGTCATCATCGATGACCAGAATCGTTGGACTTAGCGTTGGACTTTTGCTCGGGACCGCCATTAACGTCTTGTTGACTGATAGATAAAGGAACGCCGACCCGGTCATGACCACTGGCTCGAAACGCCCGCAGATAAAAGACTCCGATTTAATCCGCCATGCGATCCTGGTCAATTAACTTGTTTTCCGTATTCGGGATTCGCCTGGAAGCGCACGCGACGTTTTTCCTGCTCCTGGGTCTTTTCGCCTGGGCCGGGTGGGAGACCGCCGGGGCCGCGGGACTGTACTGGAGCGTTCTTTTCGTGCTGGGCGTCTTCACCTCTCTGGTGTTGCACGAGCTGGGCCACAGCCTGGCGGCGCAACGCTACGGAATCGAAGTCATCCGAATTCTCCTCCTGCCCATCGGCGGCATGGCCCAGTTTCAGACGCTGCCCCGGGAGGCGCACAAGGAAATTGTCATCTCGCTCGCGGGACCGGCGGTCAATTTTGTCCTCGCGCCCGTTCTCCTTCTGCTGGGCGGGATTCCGATCGAGCTGTTCGCCGCTTTTCGGGAGACCGAGTTTCCCATCACCGACGCCCGCACGCTGATCCAGGCGCTGTTCCTGGTCAACCTGGTCATGGGTGTGTTCAATCTGTTGCCCATTTTTCCGATGGACGGCGGCCGCATGCTCCGCGCCCTCCTTACCTACCGCTTCTCCTACCTGCGGGCCACGGGTGTCGCGTCGGGGGTTTCCAAAGTCCTGGCGGCGGTCGGGGTCCTCATCGCCCTGTTCGGGCTGCCGGCCTTCGGGCTGGGCGTCGCCATCATCCCCGCGGTCCTCTTCGCCTTCATTTTTTTCGTCGGGAACATGGAGTACCGGATGGTGGAGCGGAAAGAGTTGCTGACCGACCTCAATATCGGCGACCTCATCGACCGGAGGTTCCAGGTGGTGCACCCGGACCGGACGGTGGGCGAGGCCGTGGCGGTATTCCGAAACCCGGACACCCGCGCGCTCCTGGTCATGGACGGAGGCGCGCTCTTCGGCATGCTGCTGGGCGACCATGCCGAAATCCTGCGCGAGGAATCCTTCCTGCACAAAGATCCCATCGGACGACACTGCGAGCGCAACATTTCCATCCTCCAGGCCCAGTGGCCGCTGGATCTGTTCTACGAGATGCTGGCCCGCAACAGCAAAAAAGTCTTCCCGGTGTATGCCGGTGGCGACGTCATCGGCATTCTCGACACCGAACACCTGAACGAGAAACTCGAAGAACGCGGCATTCCCGCCAAACGTCTTCGCGCCTCTTTCTAAGGAAGAGACCGGGAATGGCACTTGGATAAGCCGACTAGAACACGCTTCTCCCGGCAGGAACGGGACTTCGCATGATGCTCAACAGCAGCGTGTTGTTTCAGGCTGGAAGCCTAAGCTACGTCGATTCACCGCCTTAACCGAGCAGCAGTCGGGTTACCGGATCGCGAGCCGCTCGCGACGACCCGGCACCCGCGCCGGGAAAAAGCCGTTAAGGCTACGAAACCCGCGTCGGGTATCTTCCTTTACGGCTTTCGGTTTTACAGCCCCGGACACGGACGGTTCCTAAAACAGGGATCCGATTGAGGAAGAAGGTGGATTGAACCTGTACGGGTTTGTGGGGAGTGATCCGGTGGGATTGATT
>SLOW01000118.1 GCA_007132315.1 Opitutales bacterium | reverse complement strand
GTCCGGACCGCAGGGGGCGTTTACAAGATCGGTTAACCGAAGATGCGCCGGCTCAGGCGATCGTGACCTCGTCGGACAGATAAACATCCTGAATCGCATTCAGGAGCTTCACACCTTCCTTCATCGAACGCTGGAAGGCCTTGCGACCGGAGATGAGGCCGGTGCCTCCCGCGCGCTTGTTGATCACGGCGGTGCGGACCGCTTCGGCCAGGTCGTTCTTCCCCGAGCCGCCGCCGGAATTGATGAGACCGGCGCGGCCCATGTAACAGCAGGCCACCTGGTAACGGGTCAGGTCCACCGGATGGTCGGTGGTCAGTTTTTCGTAAACATCCTTATGGGTCTTGCCGAACTTGAGGGCGTTGTACCCGCCGTTGATCAAAGGCTGCTTCTGCTTGATGATGTCGGCTTCGATCGTCACCCCGAGGTGATTGGCCTGACCGGTGAGGTCAGAGGCGTCGTGGTAATCCTGGTCGGTCTTGAAGGCATTGTTGCGGACGTAACACCACAGAACCGTGGCCAGACCCAGTTCGTGGGCGCGCTGGAAGGCGTCGCTGGTTTCCTGGATCTGCCGGCGCGATTCCGGCGAACCGAAGTAAATCGTCGCCCCGACGGCGGCGGCGCCCATCTCGTAAGCCTGCTCCACCTGACCGAAATAAATCTGATCGAAGGTGTTCGGATAGCTCAGAAGCTCGTTGTGGTTGAGCTTCACCATGAACGGAATCTTGTGGGCGTATTTCCGGGACACGGCGCCCAGAACCCCCAGGGTGGATGCCACCGCGTTACAGCCGCCTTCGATGGCCAGTTTGACGATGTTTTCCGGGTCGAAGTATTCGGGATTGGGCGCGAAACTGGCCCCGGCGGAGTGCTCGATGCCCTGGTCCACCGGCAGAATGGACAGGTAACCGGTGCCGCCCAAACGGCCGTGGTTGAACATCTGGGCCAGGCTGCGCAGCACGGGCGGCTTGCGGTCGGTCTGCGTATAGACGCGGTCCACGAAGTCCGGCCCCGGCAGGTGGAGACTCTCCTTGGGAAAAGTCTTGCTCTTGTGCTCAAGGAGGCTTTTGGCCTCGTCGCCCAGCAACGCTTCAATGTCGTTAATCTTCATCATTACCTCTCAGTTACATTGGTGCCCTCGCATCGCGAGGACAACGGATCACCGCAATGTTCGAAATATTCAAGCCCCGCATCAAGATCGAAATTCATCCCCCGAAAAATCCGGCCCCTCGCTTATCGCCGTCATGCACAATGGTCATGGGGAATCGGAGCCGGCGGATAACGAATCCGGAACCGCCATTCCGAAAAGAACGTTCCCGTTCGAGCTTGCTTCCCGGGGAAAACCGTCGATAAACGCGAACGGGTTCGGAAGCATGGATGGCGATACGGTATTTTCGATGATTTCCGTCACTTTGGGCGGACTGGCGCTGTTTCTATTCGGAATACACATCATGACGCGCGGACTGCAAGCCGTGGCGGGCGACCGGCTACGCTGGGGCCTGGCGCTGGCGAACCGCAACCGGCTGGCCGGAATCTCACTGGGAACGGCCTTTGGGTTTCTGATTCACAGCAGCGCCGCTTCGGCCATGACCGTCGGCCTGGTCAACGCCGGGTTGATCCGCCTGGCGGGCGCGCTGCCGATTCTGTTCGGCGCTAACATTGGCACCACCCTCTCGATGCAGGTCATCTCCCTGCAATTGACCGATCTGGCCTTCGTGGCGATAGCAGCGGGCTTCGCCGTTTCCACGGTAACGCGCAGGGAAACGCTCAAACACGCCGGGCGGGCACTGCTGGGCATCGGGCTGCTCTTCCTGGGCATGGAGCTCATGAGCGGCGCGATCGAGCCCCACCAGGAAACCATGCGGCCCTGGCTCGAGCGGATCGACGGGACCACCTGGCGGGGCATGCTCGCCGGAATCGTCGTGGCGGCCGCGTTCACGGCGATCATCCAGAGCAGCGGAGCCACCATCGGCATGTGCTTTGTCCTGATTTCCGCCGGAGTATTCACCCAGCTGGAACAGGTTTACCCGCTGGTGCTCGGCGCCCACATCGGCACGTCCGCCACCGCCCTGCTCGCCTCGATCGGCACGGGGATCGAAGCCCGGCGGGCCGCCATCGGGAATCTTGGATTCAATCTGTTCAACACTCTGCTGGCGGTCGCGGCCGCTCCCCTCTTCCTCGCGGCCATTCCCCTGACCGCCGAAAACCTGGTCCACCAGACCGCCAACCTGCACACCGCCGTCATGCTGGTGGCGGCGATCATCCTGCTGCCCTTTTCAGGCCTGTGCGCCAGTCTGGTGACAAAAGCCACCCCGAGCCGTAAAGAAGCCCCTCCCGGCACCTACCTCGACACACGGTTGATCACAACGCCCGAAGACGCCCTCCGGGCCTCCATTCAGGAACTCGGGCGGGGAGCGGAGATCTGCCTGACCAGTCTGCGCCTGAGCCGGAATCTGCTCGACTCCGGGGACAGAACCAAGACCCGCGCCATCCGCCGCAACGAAGTGGTCATCAACGAAATCAAAACCGCTTTCCGCGGCTACCTCCGCTCCCTGGCACGCCGCCGGCTATCGCGGCGCCAGGCACTGCTGGCGAATTACCTGAACCACATCGTGGACGACCTGGAACGCATCGGTGACCATATCGAACGATTGGCCGACCTGCTGCCCCGCATTACCGCGTCGCGCGACGTGACAACCCTCGACCAGGACAAACGCCGGTTGCTGAGCGAACTGCACGAGCGGACCGAAGCCGTCCTCTGCAAAGTGACCGCGTCCCTCGATGCCCGGAAGAATCGCTTTCGCGAAGGAGCCGACCAGGTCCTGCGCGAACGCGACCGATACGTGGAGAGCAGCAAACGCATTCGCCGCCATCTGGACGACAAGGTCGCCGAACACGAAATCACCCCCGCCGCCGGCCTGCTGCTCAGCGAATACGTCTTGATCTGTAATCGCCTCGTCCGCCATTGCCGCATGATCGCGGCAGAAGAAAGCCAGCGCTTTTTCCGGATCAAAGGGCGAAAGCTCGGCCGCACAGCGACGATTCTCGACCGCGACGAATGATTCCCGGGCCGCCGACAAGGAAATATGGACTCTCCTTCGCGATCTGTAAGAAATAATTCCCGCAATTCCGTATATTCTGCATATTCCGTGGATCGAATTCTCCAAATGATCGCTGCGAAAGGATCGGTCCGGATCAGGCCAAGCAGAATCAGCCTTAATCGATTGGTGCTCTGCCTATTAACGGTTGTAATACGTGGAATTACGTATGGTTTATTCACCAGGGTTGCTGGTAGGGTCCACCCTGATTATGAAAAGGAACCCATTTTCCGGTTTTTCCGCGAGTTCGGCGCTCGCTCTGGCTCTTGTCTTCGCATTCACAGCCTCCCTTTTCGGCGACGAGGTGAGCGATGCCAGCATCGACAACCCCGGGGGCTACGTCCTCGCTTCCGACGCTGACAATGACGACGCGGGCTACGACCGCGACGCGGTGCAGTTCAGTTTCGTGCACGAGGCCAATGTCCAACCCCTGATCGTTTCGCAAACTCACGATTACCGCTACACCTGCCGATTGCTGGACGAAGCCGGCGACCCGGTGGAACTTCTCGACGGTGACGGCGAGCCGACCGAGGAGATCCAATTCGTACAAAGCATCTTCTTCCCGGCCGGGACCAGCCAGGCGAGCCGGCTGCGCACAGCCCGCCTCACCCCGAACGAAGTTCTCGACCCCTACTCCGACTACCGGGTGGAGGTGGAAATCGAAGTCAATGACGACGGCCCATGGGTTTTCCTGACCGACGGCCAGACCCCGCCGACCCAGCTCTACCATTTCCCCAGCACCGATCCCGACGTCCTCCAGGCGCGGCCGGAGGTGCACCAGGCCGGCTGGAACCGGACCGTCGCGGTGGATACCAGCGAAGCTCACGACGCCTACCGCGTCTTTGTCGGAACCAGCCTCACCCGCTGGGGCGACTTCGATTCCGCCACACCGGGTGAGGAAACGTTCGGAGTCCGCTACACCCTCACCCTGCGGCGAACCGACACCGGCGAAACCGTCAGCCTGGAAGACAACCAGATCACCGTACCGGCCAGCCTCTACGGTTTCGAACCCGGAAGCGACCCCAAGGAGCCTTACCGGGTCAGTTCGCCCATCCCCCTGGAATTCAGCCCGGCGGAACAACTCGACTCGGTCGGCACCGGCTACGAGCTCGAAGTGGCGGTGGCATTGGTCCACCCATCGGCTCCACGCCCCTCGCACGGCAACTCGGTCACAACCCCCGAACAGCAACTCCTCCACTTCAACGGAACACTGCTGTTCGGCGACATCGAAACGGAATACCTGGAATTGGAGAGTCGTCCCGAGAATCTCGGAACAGGTTCCGGATACGTGGAATCGGAACTCGCCGTGGCCGAAGAAAGCGGGTTCGTCAAAGACATCCCCGACTTCGCCTACGGAGGCGGCGATCCCTTTCCGGTGGAGCTGCAGCCCAACGGCGATGCCGTCTATTCGGGAGACGTCCCACGGCAGATGATGCCCACCGACGACCACGAACCGTGGGAGCTCGCCGGCCAGATCATCCGCCACAACATCGTGATGCTCTCCGCCAACGGAGCGTTCGCCCCGAACTTCATCGTCCAACTCCCGGCCGGATCCGGCCTGGTTTCCACTGGCGACAACGGCCTTCCCAACCGCATTGGCCAATCGTTGCTGATGTTCAGCTCGGTGTCGCTAAACCAGCAACTGCTGCCTGTGGAAACAACCCTCTCGACCAGCTTCGAGGACTTCGCCCTGAACGTGGAAAACCTGCCCCTGCTCTTCGACGTTTCCCAAGTGGACTGGGAAATCGATGTCGAACGATTCGTGTTCGACGCCACCGACGCCAGATCGACCATGGAAGTCCACTACCTCTATCTCGAAAACCCGATGGACGAACACAGCAACGACGAGCCCATCGAACGCACGTCCAACGACATGTATTTCCGCTATGTCGACGGGATCAATGGCGACGTCACGCTTGGCACGGGCGATTCGGGCGAGCCCCTGGTGACCTGCCAGTTGTCGCTGGAACCCGGGGAGCAACGTTCCCACTTCCCCTACGGGGCGGAATTCGCCTGGAATCAACCCGGCCAAATCCACGTGATCGATAGCCGAATCGATCCGGAGGAGAGCTTTGTCGGCGGCGTGGACCGGATCATGCAGACGTATATCGCCGGCTGTCCGGACGGCGACTGCGGTGACGACGATCCCCAAATCAACGAAGTATCCATCGAACCCGAGAACCATGAAGTGCGCTTCACCCCGGAAGGCGGCCTGCACGCCGCCGGCGAGATTCATCCGGACTCTCCCGACAGCCACCTCGAATGGGGCGTGGATCCCTCCGGAACGATCACCCACTCCACCGAACCATTTACCGCAGCCAGTTTCTACAGTCCGGGCCATTTTCTCCCCGTCGCAGAATTCCCGACGACCTCGGGCGACGCCCCCGGAACGCTGCTGCATTCGGGCATCGATGCCGACGACGCGACCGTGTTCGAGCGGCCGATGGACACCGATTACCGCAACGGCCTCGGCGATTACGCCGGACTCAATTTCCGCTACGAAGACATGCCCGAAGCGTTCGGGTTCAGCCGGCTCGGCGGCGAGGATTTCGTCTTCGCGCTGTCCGAGCGATCCAAATACTACACACGCCAATCCGGAGTCGCGGGCATTCACGAAGCCGACGAGTTCGACGAGGAACGCGAGATTTACGGTTACCCATTCACCTTCTCCAATTTCGGCTTGTCGTTCCTGTCGGGAACCAACCACGAATCCCGTCTGAACGGCGATGTCTATGTGGACCGTCCGTCCGACTTCACCCAGGTCTTCGAAAACATGACCCTCACCTGCTTCGGCGCT
>SLOW01000217.1 GCA_007132315.1 Opitutales bacterium | reverse complement strand
GCGTTCGAAAACATGCTGGCCAACCTCGCCCGCAACGCTCGCGTGCAGGGGCCGAACAGCGAAACCCAGACCGGAAGTGGATCCGGGGTGGCCGCCGCCGCGGGCTCCTGGGGCGGTCGCCGTAACGTCAAACTGCCCAAGGTAACGGTCAAGCGGGATGTCCCCAAGGTCGGCCGTAACGAACCGTGTCCCTGCGGAAGCGGCAAGAAGTACAAGAAGTGTTGCGGGGCGTTGCAGACGTCGGTTTGAACGGGCGGCCCGGGCGCGCCTGGACGGTCGTCGCCTGTGCGCTGACCGCCCTGTTCACCGTCGCCATGTTTCCGCCGTTCAACGTCGCCGAGGCGGCCTACGTGTTCGCGGTGCCGGTGTTGGTCTGGTTGGCGCGGGGCGTGCCGTTCCGCCAGGCGATGGCGGGTTTGATTCCGGCGCACGTGGTCGCCTGGCTGGTCCTGATTTTCTGGCTGCGGCACGTGACTTGGCCCGGCTATGTGTTCCTGTCGATGGTGCTCGGGCTGTACGCCACCTTGTGGTACCTTGCGGCCTGGTGCGTTCTTCCGCGGCTGCGCGAGGGCGACTGGCGGCGCCGGATGGCCGGCCTGCTTGGCCTGGCCGGCTTGTGGGTGGTGTTCGAGTGGGTGAGGTCGTTTTTCCTCAGCGGCTTTCCGTGGTTGACCGTGTCAACGAGCCAATGGGAACGCCCGCTCTTGTTGCAAGTGGCCGCTTGGACAGGCGGTTACGGGATTTCGTTTTTGTTCGTTTTTTTTAACCTGGGACTGGCGTCCTATTTCGATCGCCTGATCCGTTTTCACCGCCAGGGACTCAAACGCCTGGCACCGGAATTTTACGCGGCGCTGGCGCTCCTTCTTCTGGTCGGGCTGGGCGCCTACCGGCTCAGCGTGGCGCACGGTCAGGAATGGGAGGAGGTGCTCCGAGTCGGTTTGGTGCATCCGGATATTCCCCAGGACATCAAGTGGGAGCGGGAACACGCCGGGGAGATCCTCGATATTTTGGAACGGGAGACCTTGCGTCTGACCGGTGACGAACCCGATCTGATCCTCTGGCCCGAGGCGGTGACTCCGTTTCCCCTGGTGGGGGATCCCCGGGTGAGCTTCTGGGTGCAGGGGGTGGCCCGGCGGGCGGGTACATCCCTGTTGATCGGGTCCATGGCGGATGAGTCGGAACCCGGGGACACCGAAGCGGTGTGGCGGAACGCCGCGTTCGCCGTCGATCCCGAAACCGGTGTGGCGGAGGAGTACTACAACAAACGCAAGCTGGTACCCTTCGGGGAGTACATCCCGCTGCACCGGTTCTGGCCCTGGATGTCGCGGATCGTGCCGATCGGCGGCAATATCCTGCCCGGGGAATCCGATGCGCCCCTGACGATATCCGCCGGAGGAGCGGAGCACGCCGTGGGGATGTTGATTTGTTACGAGGATGTGTTTCCCGCCCTGGCCCGGCGGACGGTGCGGGAGGGAGCCGGCTTTCTCGCTGTGATCAGCAACAACGCCTGGTACGGGCGGGAGGGCATGCCGTCCCAGCACGCCGCGCATTCCGTGGTGAGAGCGGTGGAGAATCGCCGGCCGGTCGTTCGGGCCACCAACCAGGGCTGGAGCGGCTGGATCGACGAGTACGGCAACGCGCGCGAGGTGATGCTCGACGAGGACGGCGGCGTGTTTTTCCGGGATGGTACCGTGTTCGCTTTGCACCGCGATCCTCACTGGATCGGGCGCCCGAGTTTCTGGGTTCGGTACGGGGACTGGTTCGTCGGTGTCGCCGCGCTGTTCGCGCTGCTGGCCCTCGGGCGGGAATACGCGTCGCGGCGGTCCGAGCGGGGCGCAGATCTGAGATAGTCAGGCCTGGTTTGCCGGAACGACGGGTGCCTTGATGAGGTGGATTTCTCCCTGGTGGGCCGGTCTTCGGGGCGCGCGACCAGATTTCTGCGGGAAGGCTGTTCGCTTACCAGGTGTGAAGCACCAGATTTCCGATGTTGCGGGCCAGCTTTTCGGTCAGGATGGGCATGGTCTGGTACTCGCTCTGCATGCCCTGAAGCGTCAATTCGTCGTCGAGACCGAAGATGCCTTCGGTCTCGGCCCCGGTTTCCCGGTCCTGGAAATAGGGCCGGCCGGTCCGCGCGTCGGTCAGGGTGCAGCGCGCGATCACGCTCATGGTGAACTTGCTGGCCAGAACCGTGTCGTCACCGCGCACGGTGGTGGCTTCGCGTTCGTAGTCAAACAGCGTGATGCTCAGGATGGCGTCGGCCTCGTCCGGCCCGACGATCCGGAGCCTGCCGTCGCGCATGAGGTGTTCGCGCACCTGGGTTGAGACCAGTGCCTGGGCCTGCGGGGCGAAGGAGCGGTTTGCCACCGGTTCGATATACACGGTGCGGAAGGGGAGATCGGCCGCTTTGCCGATGCGGTAGTTGGCGCATCCGCCGGCCAGCGCGAGGAGCAGAAGCCCAAAGGTCAGAAGCACCAGGGCGCGACCCGGGAGGGTCGCCCGGGTGGAACGATGCGGAGCTGAGCGACGATCGGATTTCACGAGGTTTCGGATTGCGTTGGCTGGCTTCGGCCGGGCTCGGGTCAGGCGCCGGGACCGTCTCCCAGGTCTTCGATCGTTTCCAGGCGGGCGCGGGCTTCATCGGCGGCGGGCGAGGTGGGCGAGGAGGTGATGGCCTCATTGTAAAAGACCCGGGCGGCGACGTAGTTGGCGCGGCGAAAGTGGTAAAACTCCCCGATAATCAATTTGCTCCGCGCCAGCATGTCGCGCATTTCCTCCAGGTCCTCCTCGGCGTCGTCGGCGAACGGGCTCTGGGGATAGAGGATGAGAAAGTCCTCGAAGTAGCCGATCGCCTGGCGGGTTGCGCCCTGGTCGTACTGTGGCCCGGTCACCATGCCGGCGTGTGCCCGGGCCAGCCCGAGGTAGGCGTCCGGGGCGAACAGGTGGTCGGAGTAGTCGTTGATCAGCCGTTCGTATGCGTCGATTGCGTCTTCGGGCCGGTTTCGGTTTTTGTCCACCTGAGCCATGTAGGCCAGCGCCACCGGGGCGTAATCGCTGTGGGGCGCGTTGGCGACCACGGTGTCGAGCATGCTGACCGCCCGGTCCATATTGCGGAATCCGGGCAATACCCAAAAAAGCCGGAAGCGGGCGCCTTCGGCGACGCCGACGGCGATTTCGAACTGCATCCCCACCACCTGACCGAACCGGTGGTAATCCGGGTAGCGCCGGACGATGGTATTCAGGGCCTGGAAGGCCTGATTCCACTGGCTCCGCTCGCGCCGGATCAGCGCGCTCTGGTACAGGGCTTCGGGCGCATAGACGGAGTCCGGGTACAGGCGGTGCACCCGCCTGTAGCGCCGGAGCGCCGTGATCCGCCGGCCGTCCTCCTGGCGCTCCCGGGCTTCGTTCATGAGTTCCAGCGCTTCAGCCGGGCGCGGTTTTCGCGCCTCGCTCGGAGTGGGGTCCACCAGCTGCCAGCCTTCGAGAGGAGACCAGACAAGCTCGGCTTCGGCGCGCGGTGCGGCCAGGCAGCTGAGCAGGAGCACGGTCGCCGCCAGGGCGGCGGTGAGTCCGCCCGACAGGGGGGGGATACTCTTGAAACGAAAAAATGGCGGACGAATCGACGGCATGGAGAAAAGTCGTGCGGAAAACCTCTGGCGCGACCGGTCGGTCGCAATCCGGCTACTTTTCGCACAAACCGGGCTCTTGTAAAGAACGCACTTTGGGATTGCCCTCCTCGGCGAAATCCGATGCGGTGTTCGGTATGCATCTACCCCGCAAAGCCAAGGAGGCGGAGGATTTCCAGATGGCCCCGATGATCGACATGGTCTTCCTCCTGCTGGTGTTTTTCATGTGTGTCAGCACGCTCGCCCAGGCCGACCGGCTCCTGGTGGAGCTCGACTTGCCGGAATCGACCGAAAGCGAGGTTCCGGAGGACCTGTCCGGCCGGGGGACCATTTCCCTTCGGGCCGACGGCACCCTCTACTTGCGGGGAGCCGAGCGAAGTCCGGCCGAGGTCGAGGAGTCCGTGCGCGAGCTTTTGCGCTCCGAACCCGGGCTCCGGGTACATCTGCGGGCCGACCGCGACACCCCCTTCGAAGCGGTGCGGCGGGTCCTCGCCGCCTGTGCCGAAGCGGGTGCCGCAGACGTGATTTACGCCACCTATCAGGCGGAGTAACGGGTATGGCGGTTCGTACAAAGCGGCGGCCCGCGATTCGCCCGGCCATGCAGATCGCTCCCATGATCGACATCGTCTTCCTCATGCTGATCTATTTCATGGTGAGCGCGACGCTCGAAAAACAGGAGGCCGACGTCGCGTTCCGCCTTCCCGGAACGGTTCAGCAAGCTTCACCCCTCGACATGCCGGACGAACAGTTTATTGAGATCGACGCGAGCGGCCGGGTCATCGTCAACGAATACGAGTACGATTCTCCCGAGGCGGCGCGCCTGGCGGAATTGACGGCCATGCTGGCGCGCTTCCGGGAGGCTAGCGAGGCCGCCCGGGTCGAAGCGGCGGTCACGCTAGCGCCCGACGACGACGCCCCGCACCAAAGCGTCGTGCGGGTGCTCGACGCTTGTTCCGCGGCCGGGATCGAGGCGATTCGCTTTGCGCTCGAAGGCGGATGAAGGCGGCCAGCCCGGCCACATTCGGGCCCGGGGGCGGAGCGACGAGCATTTGCAGGAGGAAATCGACAATCTTCTGACCGGCCGTCCCGAGACGGTTCGCACCTACGCCCGGTACTTGTTGCGATAAGACTCCTCAGAATTCCCAGAAGAGGGGAATGAGTAACATGGCTCCCACGAAGTAAAGCAGGTTAAGCGGCACGCCGAATTTGACGAAATCCGTGAACCGGTAGCCGCCGACGCCGTAGACGTAGGTGTTGGTCTGGTAGCCGATTGGTGTGGCAAAGCTGGCTGAGGCGGCGATCGCCACCGCGATTAAGAATGGGCGTGGGTCGACTTCAAGCGTAGCGGCAATACTGAACGACAGAACCGCGATCAGAACGGCGGCGGCGTTATTTGAAAGAATTTCGGTGAGAAAAGTCGTCAGCAAATAGACACAAGCCAGCATGAATATGGGTTGATGGGCTTCCGGAATATTGTGCTGTATCAGTGACGTAACGCTGACCGCGAGGTACCGGGCAGCTCCGGTCTCCTCCATTGCCAATCCCATTCCCAGCATTCCAAAGATGATGAACAGCAGATTCCACTGAATCGCGTTGTAACCTTCCGCCGGCTTTAAGCAACCGGTGAGGAATACCAGCACCACGGCGGCAATGGCGGCCACTTCGATGGGCACGATTCCCATGGTCGCGCTCACGACCACGCCGGCGATGGCGGCCAGCACGATCGGGATTTTGCGACGCATATTTTGTGCGGGGATCGGCGGCCGATCAATGAGCATGATGTCCTCACCACTGCGCAGGTTGTTGATTGCCCTGTCCGTGCCAAGCATTAGGAGCGTGTCGCCGAACTCCAGGCGGAGCGTTTCAAGCTGTTCCCGCACGTTCTTTCCTCGCCGATGGATGGCCAGGATGACGACCCGGTATCGCTGGCGGAAATTAATCTCCCGAATGGTTTTTCCCGTGAGGGCGGAATTGACGCCGATCACTCCTTCCACAATCGAACCCTCATGGGCGGCGATTTGTTCGAGGCCCAAACCGGATTCGGCAACGAAATCAATACCTTCGAGGTTCCTTGCATGGGCTATGCCTGAGGGCCGACAGGCCAGGACCAGCCGGTCGCCGGTTTCGAGGTTTACCTTTTTGATATCGCCAGGGACCGCGACTCCGTCGCGGACAATTTCCATAATGCGAACGCCCCTCGTCTTGGTCAGCCCGGATTCCTCGGCGGATTTTCCGATCAGTGGAGAATCGTGTTGAACGAAGGCTTCGGTGATGTACTCACGGCGTTCTTCTTCG
>SLOW01000379.1 GCA_007132315.1 Opitutales bacterium | reverse complement strand
CGATGGGCGGGATGGACAGGAGCGCGAGCAGGAAGAGGACGATGCAGGTCCACGCCAGGGGACGTGCGATCAGGGACTCACGCAGCCGCAGGATCAGGGTGCCCAGATAGGCCAGCCAGATGGTGCTGGTGAAGGCGAGTTTGGTCGGATCGACGCGATCGAATTCGCCGATCCAGTGGGGCACCCCGATCAGCAGGGAAAAAGTCAGGATGGCCAGGCCGAGGGCGAGCAGGCGCAGATTCATCCGCTCCAGTTCGTAGAGGGAGGGCAGAAAGTCGAACAGGCCTTCGAATTGTTTGTGTTTCAGGCTGTAGTTCTGGAGCAGGTACATGAGGGAGGTCAGTGCCAGCATGCCGAACGCTCCGTAGCTGAAAATGGCCAGGGTGGCGTGGAGTTCGATCCAGATATTCCCGGCCAGCAGGCCCTCGGCGCGCGTGGCGTCCCATTCCGGAACCGCCAGGGAGGTCAATCCCATGGCGGCGGCCAGTCCCGAGGAAAAGAAACCGAGCAGGTTCATGCGGAAGGAGGGACCGATAATCAGGTAGATCACGATCAGCGACCAGGCGACGAACTGAATGATTTCGAAGGGGTTGCCCAGCGGGCAGCTGCGGGTTTCGATTCCCCGCATGTAGAGCCCGGTGCTGTGGAGGAGGAACCCGGTGGCGATCATCAGAAACAGCAGCAGCCGGGAATGCCGCCGCGAACGCAGGACCGACGCCAGGGCGAGACCGAAAGCGGCGGCGTAGAAGAGATTGCCCAGCAGGATCCAGGCGCGGTCGTCGATTTGCAGCAGGAGGGTCATGTCGAATTTTGGATTTCGGAGTGCGGATTTCGGATTGTCGGTCAATCGGTTGCGTGCACAGAGGGTGTGCCGCCGCGTAACCGGTCACTCTTGTGCGATTGATCCCCGGTGCGCGACGGCGCCGAACTCAAATCCAAAATCCGCGATCCAAAATCCAAAATTCGAAGCCCCTCAAATCTTCCCCGCCTTGCGCTTATCGATCAGCTTGTGAAAATCGACGAAGAGCGGATCCGAGTCGTTCGGCCCGGGAGCGGCTTCCGGGTGGTACTGAACGGTGAAGACCGGCAGGTCGTTGTGGCGGAGGCCTTCGACGGTGTTGTCGTTGAGGTTGATTTCCGTGACGGTTCCGCCGCGTTGTCCGACACTCTCGGCGTCCACCGCGAAGCCGTGGTTCTGGGCTGTGATCGTGACCCGGCCGGTTTCCAGGTTCTTGACAGGCTGGTTGCCGCCCCGGTGGCCGAATTTGAGCTTGAACGTCTTGGCGCCCATGGCGTGCGCGATGACCTGATGACCCAGGCAAATCCCGAACGTCGGGTACTCCTCCAGCAGGGAGGCGATGTTCTTGTGCGCGTACTCGATGGCGGACGGGTCGCCCGGCCCATTGGACAGGAACAAGCCGTCGGGCTTCAGCTCGCGGACTTTTTCCGCGGGAGTGTCGGCCGGCAGCACGTGGACTTCGAAACCGTGATTGCGCAACTTTCTGAAAATGGAATATTTGGCTCCAAAGTCGAAGGCCGCGACCCGATAGTAGGTCGATTCGGGTTCGCCCCGGTTCAGGTGGGTGCCTGCCACCGTGAAGGGCCCACTGTCCTTGCCCTCGGGATCCCATTCAAAGGCCGAGCGGCAGGTGACTTCCTTGACGTAATCCAGGCCGAGCAGTCCCGACCACTCGCGGGCGGTGCGCACGGCTTCCTCGTCGCTCATGTCGTGCGTGCTCAGGCAGGCTTTCATCGTGCCAGAGACCCGGAGTTTCTTGGTGATCGCCCGGGTATCGACCTCCTGCAGGCCGGGGATGTTGTTGATCTTGAGGTACTCCTCCAGGCTTTGCCGGCTGCGCCAGTTGCTCGCGACCGGGCTGAGTTCGCGCACGACGAAACCGGCCGCCTTGGGGCCGCTGCTTTCGTCGTCTTCCGGACTGATCCCGTAATTGCCGATCTGCGGCGCGGTCATGGTGATGATCTGGCCGAAGTAGGACGGATCGGTCAGGACTTCCTGGTATCCGGTCATGCTGGTGTTGAAAACGGCTTCGCCCGTGACTGTTCCCTCGCCCCCAAAGGCCGGGCCGCGAAACACACTCCCATCCTCCAGCGCCAACACGCCTTTCTTGATCATGGTCATGCCTGACATGAAACAGGATTCGCCGCAGGTGTAAATAGCGCGTTTGTGGATTCGGACGTGCGGTCCCCTGGCCCGAGGCCCTGGCGTCTCGCCGGCCATGCCCGCCGCGCCGCCGGGACAATTCACACCATCGTTTGACACCGGAAACCATCCCGGTTAGTTACACGCCTATAATGAGTTCAGAAACAAGCCGAGGCGAGTGGTATCAAGGCCGGGGATTGTGGCAGCACGTTCCCGAAGACGATTGGAAAAACTGGGGGTGGCAGCTCAAGAACCGGATTACCACCCCGGCCGAGATCGAAAAATATTTCACACTCAGCCCGGCCGAGAAGCGGGGCTGCGCTTTCGCCAACAAGAAGCTCGCCCTGGCGATCACGCCGTATTTCTTTAATCTGATCGATTTCAAGGATGAGGATTGCCCCATTCGACGCCAGGTGATTCCGCGGATCGAGGAGATGGAAACGTCTCCGGAGGAAATGCTCGATCCTTGCGGGGAAGACGGCAACATGCCCGTTCCGGGGTTGGTGCACCGTTACCCGGACCGGGTGCTCTTTCTGGTGACCGACCGCTGTGCGGCGTACTGTCGCTACTGCACGCGCAGCCGGCTGGTGAGCAACAGTCAGGGGTACGATTTTCATCCGGAGTTCGAGCAGGGGATCCGCTACATCGAAAGCCATCCGGAAGTGCGCGACGTCCTGCTCAGCGGGGGCGATCCCTTGCTGCTGGCGGACCGGAAACTGGATTACCTGCTCGGGCGCCTCCGAGCCATCGATCACCTGGAATTCATTCGTATCGGCTCGCGGATACCGATTTTTCTCCCGCAGCGTGTCACACCCGAGCTGTGCGAGATTCTCACGAAATACGAACCGGTCTGGATGAGCATTCACGCCAACCACCCCAAGGAATGCACCCTCGAGGTCAAAGAGGCCTGTGACCGCCTCGCCCGGGCGGGCGTTCCGCTGGGGAACCAGTCGGTGCTGCTCAAGGGGGTCAACGACGACGCCGAAACCATGAAAGCGTTGGTGCACCGGCTTCTCAGAATGCGGGTCCGTCCCTACTACCTGTACCAGTGCGACCTCATTACCGGCAGCGCACACCTGCGGGCGGACGTGCTGAAGGGACTCGAGATCATCGAAAACCTGCGCGGGCACACCAGCGGTTACGCCGTGCCCCAGTTCGTGATCGATGCGCCGGGGGGCGGCGGCAAAGTGCCGATCAACCCGGAGTACGTGAAGGTAGTCAACGATGACGAAGTTGTGATTCGCAATTATGAAGGCCGTATGTTCCGCTACTCCCGCCACGTGGGCGGTGTTCAGCCCGATCCCGCGGAACAGCCCGAGCAGTTGCCCGCCGGATGGATCCTGGATTGATTTGTCCGCCACGGAACCCGGTGATCGGCGTTCAAGTCCCCGGCCGTGCGGAAGCGTGACCGATCAGGTGTCAATTGGATTTATTTATTGTGCTGGGGCGCGGCGCTCCGCCGCCGGACGGCGGGCGTCAGGGGAGATTCGCCCTGAGGTCGATCTGAATCTCCAACTCGGGATCCACCGTCATAAACAGAAACGCCCGAATTGGTTCGAGCTCCCAGTCCCGGTGGTCGAGTGTCGTTCGCGAGCGGATACGCAAGGCGTTTCGACCGGAGAATATTTCCGCCGGAAAACTGATTTCGCGCTCCCGGCCGTGGAGACGGAATGTACCGTGGGCACGGTGCTCGCCGCCGCGCTCCTCGATCCGCTCCAGCACAAATTCGGCGTCCGGGTGTGTGTCGTAGTCGAGCCAGTCGCGCATTTCCCGGTCGCGGCGGTCGCGACCCGTTTCGACAGCAGCGAAGTCGAAGGAAAACCGGGCTGAGGCCACCGTTTTGGTTTCCGGATTCCAGGTGAGCTCCAGATCGTAGTCCACGATGACCGCATCGAAACTGTGGCCGGTCGCTTGGACGTGCGCCGCGATGCGGGACGCTTCCCGATCGATCTCCAGTGGGATGGTCTCCTCATTGGCCGGGGCGACACCACCGGCCAACAGCAGAAGGAGGGCGGCGCCCAGCGTGAAACCTCGGGTTGTGTTTGAATGCATGGGATTGCTCCTGAACAGCGATTGTTTTTGATTAATGAAAACAAAAACACGTGAATGTCAAAATAATTATTTATCCTCCGTTCAATTCTGCGGGGAGCGCCGTTCCGAGGCCCTCCCGGCTCCGGTTCACTCGCGGACCCACAGGCCGCAGTCCAGCGGCGGGAGGTCGATGCGGTGTTCCTCGGGTTTCAGGCGGCCGTTGAAGAGCCCGTGAAGATTGACGTTGTCGCGGTCGGCGAGTTCGGTCCAGCCGTGTCCTTCGTCGTGCTCGATCTGAATACCGGCGGCGTCGAAATGCGGGTTGACGGCGAAGAGGATCTGGCGGGGGCCGCGGCTGCGGTCGGCGTTGAACAGCAGGACGGCGGCGTTGCTTCCTTCGGTCGTGAAGAGGCGGACGTAATCCGGACCCGGACGCTCCTCCAGCCGGAGCAAGACCCCCCATGGCGATTGCCGAAAGGCGATCCACTGGCGGAAGTAGTAGTGCGTCCGCCCGAAGCGTTCGAGCGCGCCGTAGTCGAGCGCGTTGACTTCGCCTTCCCGGTAAGTGTTGTTGCGCCCGCCCTTGGAGCGCAGGAAATCCTGGCCGGCCGAGATCATCGGCATGCCGATCGACGTGAACAGGATGGCGGCCATGAGGTGGGTGCGGGCGATGTCGTTGTGGGTGGGGTGGGTGCCGTCGTGGCCGTCGTTTTCCGTGATCTTGTCGAGCCAGCAACGGTCGTCGTGGGATTCGGTGTAATTGACGCTTTGGGCCGGCCAGGCGGCCAGGTGATCGATGCTGCCCTTCATGAAATACGCCAGCCCGCCCGGATCGCCTTCCCCGTACAGGTAGGCGGGGAGAAAATCCCGGTATTCGTCGTTCCAGAAGGAAAACCCCGTGACGCGCATTTCCCAGGCGATGTGGCCGCGAAAGCTCCACGGTTCCGCGGTGAGGATGATGCCGGGTTTGACCTCGCGCAGGGCTGTTTCGATTTCCTTGAGAACCTCGATGGTCAGCAGTTCGCCCAGGTCGAACCGAAACCCGTCGACGTCATAGGTTTCCACCAAGTGCACCAGGCTTTCGATGATGAGCCGGCGGGACAGGGCGGATTCCGCCCGGAACGTGTTGCCGCAGCCGCTCCAGTTGATGAGTTCGCCGTTCTCTTCGGTGTGGAAAAAATAGGCCTTGTCGATGAAGAGCAGGAACGGCGGTTCGCCCACGTGGTTGCAAACGACATCGAGAATGACGGCGATACCCTTGCGGTGGGCGCCGGCCACCAGGTCGCGGAGTTCGCCGATTTGTGTGGCCGCGGCCGGATCGCGCGCGTAGTGGGAGCAGGGGGCGAAGAAATTGGTCGGCATGTAGCCCCAATGGTATTCGTCGCGGGTGGCGCTGTCGAACTGGAGAACGGGTTGCAGTTCGAGCGCGTTGATCCCGAGCCCGGCGACGTAGTTGCCGTCGGTTTCGAGCCACTTGCGCAAACCGGTGAAGCCGGGCCGTTCGTCGTCGGGCAGGGCGATCGGTGCGTGGGCGGTGAGATCCCGCACGTGCGCTTCCAGGACGATGAGGTCGCGGGCCGGGGGCGGCTGGAAGGCGTTGGCGGGGTCGCGTTTCGGCAACTGTTTCCGGTCGATCACGATTCCGGGGCCGAAGGGCCCGGCCGAGGCCAGCGCCCACGGATCGAGCAGGCGCCGGCCGTTGTCGAATTCGGTGGAAATCCCGTCGTT
>SLOW01000012.1 GCA_007132315.1 Opitutales bacterium | reverse complement strand
GAGGGTGAGTTCGGGCCGGATATTTACACACAGTATCTGCTGGACTTCATGGAGCAGAACAAGGGCGCGGGCGAGCCGTTCTTCGTCTACTACGCGATGGCGCTGCCGCACACGCCGTTCGTGGCCACGCCTGATGAGCCGGATGCCGAAGGCAATCTCGCCAAGCACAAAGCCATGACGCGGTACATCGATAAGCTCACAGGCAAGTTTCTGGACAAGGTGCGCGAGGGAGATTTTGATCGTCCCACCCTCGTGATCTTCACCACCGACAACGGCACTACCGGCATCCGGGGGACCATTCACGGGCGCAAGGTTCGCGGCGGGAAGATGAGAATGGATGAGATAACCGGCACGGCAATGCCGTACATTGCCTGGGGTCCGGGGCTGGTGCCCGGGGGCAGGGAATCGCACCAGATCACGGACGAGGCGGACGTGCTGCCGACGTTTGCCGAGCTTGCCGGCGCGACAATACCCGGAGGCCCCGGCCGCGAGGTGGACGGCAAGTCGATCGCACCGTTCCTGCTGGGCGAGACGGACGAAACGCCGCGGGAGTGGATCCTTTCGATGGGCGAAGGGCAGGCCTCTTTTGAGAATGGCTACGTTGTGCCGCAGGTGCCCTTCCGTCATCGCGTGATTCGGGACAATCGCTGGAAGATCTGGGTGAATCACGACCGGGAAGTGACCCGGCTTTACGACATCAAGAACGATCCGTTTGAGGATGAGAACCTGATCAACAGCGACGACCCCGAGGCACAGCGTGCACTTGCCCGTCTCCAGCAGGTGCTGGACACAATGCCGGAGCAGGACCAGGCGCCGCGATACCAGCCGATGCCGCCGCAGCCTTGGGATCGGCACTTCGGCTGGGTGAATCAACTGGCCGATCAGCGGCTTCGTCAGGACCTTAAGCAACAGGCGGGCGATCCGGCGGATTATGACCTGGACAGGGACCACCTGCGCCGGGAATTGCGCAGGCGCGACGCCTACGATCCCGAGCGGTTTCCCAAACGCTTCGGGCCTCCCAAAGGCCGCGAGTGAATGCAACGCCTCTGCACGCTTAATTCTTGAACAAAGACCATCATCCCCAAAAGACAATTAGGATCCCGGTGGATCAGAATACCGGATTGACAATACGATGAAGCAGGTCCTAATGTCACAACACTCTTAAAGCGAAAAGGAACTATCAGGACAAGGGCCTGAATTCATGACTATTGAAGACGAACGCGGAAACCAGCGCCTATCGCTAGAGCGGTTGCAGCGGTGGGAACTTCTCAAGTTTGGGATGTTCATTCACTTTGGCATGAGCACTTATACCGGTAGCGAACTTCCGAATGGAAACCACCCTTCGTCGCTTTATGCCCCTGACCAACTTGATGTCGATCAGTGGATTTCTGTCGCCCGTGACACCGGCATGAAATACGCTGTGCTTACCGCCAAACATGTCGCAGGGCACTGCCTCTGGCCCACGAGGATGAATGACTATCACGTGGGCACGAGCGGCAACAGGATCGATGTGGTCGAAGCCTTTGTGGCGGCATGCGAAAAACGGGGCGTTCTTCCGGGATTATATTATTGTTCGTGGGACAACCATAATCGGTTTGGCTCGAAGACGCCGAGCGACATCCCCTTTGACCAGGCTTTCACAACCCGAGCCTACCAGGATTTCCAGACTTCGCAAATTAACGAGCTTTTGACCCAATATGGTAAGATCGCTGAAGTGTGGATTGATATTCCCTCTGTTTTGCCACGCTGCTACCGCCAGGAGTTATATGACCGAATTTCAACACTTCAACCGGAAGCCGTCATTATGATGAACAACGGTATAGGCGATGGTTCAGACTATCCGGTAAGGAAAGCCTGGCCCTCCGATCTGATTGCCATCGAACGATTTCTTCCTAACAGCCACACTGGTCACGTCAAATGGCGCGAGATTGAAGAGAAGCGGTATTATATTCCCGGCGAAGTATGCGACCCAATAGGAAAAGAGTGGTTTTTCACCGAAGAGGATAACCCCCGAAGTGAGGCGGAATTGCTCGGAATGGTACTGACCGCGGTGAGTAGGGGTGCCAACATGCTTCTCGATATAGGACCCGATAAACACGGCCTCATCAATCAGAAATATATTGACGCCCTATCCAAATTGCGCACCAATCTCAATCGCCATGACTTCGGGATTTGACCCAAACGGCGGGAGAGAGATGTCAGCCCTTAAAAAATCTTTAAGATCGCCGGTCGGAGGAACAAACTTCCTCCCTTTTGGGGAAAGCGGTCAAAGCATCGTGAATCCGTTCTTTTCGCGCGCGTATAGCTTCTCTTCTCATGAATAGAATTAGTCTGCCATTTTTATGTTGGATGATGATCGGCGTCGGAATTTTCCGGGCGGATGTCCTTCCTTCGCCCAAAGATATTCATCCATCCGGCCGGTCCGAGGTCTTTGTGCCACAACCGGCGTCCGGTCCTGAGAATCGTTTTCTGCGGCCTCTCTACAGCGGCCCGTTTCAGGTTTTCCAACCTTCGGACACCCGTCCGGACGATGGCGACAAACCTGCCGGGTGGCCGGACGAAGGGTACGACGTCATTCGTAATCCAGCCATTGTTCGTGCGGCAAATGGCAATCTGGTCGTAGTGGCGGATGGCCGCGTTTCCGATGGGCCCGGACACGACAGCGGGTCATGCGACTTGGTGTCGCGGGTCTCCAGCGACGACGGCGAAACCTGGAGCGAAACGGTGATCGTCTCGACGATGGAGAGTCCCGAAGGAAATGGCAAACGTGAGACGCACGCGCACCATGCGCTCGTTACGGCTCCGAATGGCGACATCCTTCTGGTATTCTCGGTGGAGCGGTGGGGAACGCGCAGGCAAGGCCGCTGTTTTGTCCTCCGGTCGCGGGATCATGGTGTGACGTGGGAGGAACCTGAAGATATTGGATACTTGATTCCCTTTGCTGACGGCACCGAGAAAACCTGGGCGACCACGAAGCTGATTGACGATAATTGGGACCATGAGGCGCGCGGCGGGTTTCCGGAAAGTCGCTCGGACGGATCCAGCTTGGAGCCCGGAGATTACGTCATTGCCTCCGATGGCGACCGCTATGAATTTACCGGCTTTGATTGGAAGGTGGGAATACGGTGGTTTTCATGGGGGGCCGGAAACGGCATTGTTCACAGCGACGGATCGGTCATTTTCATCGTCGCGATAAACCGGCACGCCGCCGTCATGCGTTCCGTGGACGATGGCCAAACCTGGACTGTCGGTCCCCGCACGAGCGCGCCGATCTTCGAGAGCGACCCGGTGGAGTTGAGCAACGGGGATATTATGACCATTGGCCGATCGGCGCATTATATGACGCGGACCACGTCGAGCTGGCCGGGAATTTATCCGGCGGAAGATGCCGACATGTTGCATTGGTTCAAGGATCGGGAGGGAAATGATTGGAAGGCGGGGGGCCGTCGTGTGATACATCGGGGGCCTAATTTGCAACGAGTTGTTATCTTCAGCCCGGACGGGCAGACCATCAAGAACGTGTATGATCACACCGCCCTGGTGGCACCCATTTCCAATGTTTCTACGATTAATATCACCGAGGCGCCGGACCCCCATATCATAGCCTTCGGCAGTCCGGTCCCAACGGAAGAAGATATGCGTTTCACCAACCATATCGGATTCCTTCCGCGTGATCGAAGTTCGGCGCCATGGACCATTCGACTGTCGTATGATGACGGAAAAACATGGCCGGTGCAGCGGGTGGTGCCGGATGTTCAAAACCAGAGCAAACTTGTTAATCTGGGCGGAGGTGAGTTTGGTGTTGTCAGCGAGTACGCTCCAAATCAGCCCGGGTATGGCGTGCAGTTCGTCAGCTTTTCCATCGGTTGGCTGCTCAAATACGATCCGCTCGACCCGGGCTTGCCGGAGGGGGAGACCGGATATTGAGCAGTCGTACCGCTGGAAATAATAATCAAGTAATAACGTCGCTGGACTGGACGATCAAAAAAGGTATCTTCATTCGTCTTTCTCTCTGAATCGTACACGTAGACGCATAAAGCGTCGTTCAGTTTCGGATATCGAAGTATTGTCGCGTACCTTCAGCATTTCGTCAGTGTCGAGGATCACCGAGGTTTGGGAACTATCCTCCTCCCAATTTTCAAGGTCCGAAGAGACTTCGATTGAATACTCGATATCAGCCGCTTGCGGGTTCCTGAAAACGGTCAGGGAGAGATAATTTTTCCCGTCGACTTCCTCCACGCCCGGCTGCGGCAGCGCACCTCGATTCATTTCAAGTGGATCGAGTCCCAGGGCATACGCCATCAAATTGGAGACTCCATCTCCGGTCGGATCGACCGAAGCCTCCCCAGCCTCGACACTCTCGAAGCCTTGTTGATCGCGCCAGAGGTCATATGTGAGTTCGGGAACGGAAGGACGCGGTGTGACCGCGTCCCAGGTCAAGCCGACCCGGAGTTCGTCAAAGTCCGACCAATACGCATTCCCTTCCTCTCCTCGTCCATTCAACCGCACCCAGTCGAGAATCGCGTCGCTATCAACGGTGGTGGTCAACATCCACGTCTCCGGCTCCCGCCGTGGCAAGGGATTGTCAGTGCTAAAAAACGATACGGCTACGGTATCCTCATCCTTCGGCGTAGCGGTGACCTTCAGCACTGCCAAATACACCACATTCGGCTCCCAGGATTCCTCCGAAAGCTTCAGCTCCCCGCCTTCCGCGCGGACGGTAAAACGCGACGAACCGCCGAAACTCGCCGCCGAACCAAGCCCAAATCGTATCTCCCCGGCGCCAAAGGAGAGATCAGTTGTATCCTGCAAATGAACCAGGGCGTCGGAATCAGCCAGGCTGCTGCCGCGCAGCAGAATGCTCAGGTAATGAGACCCGATCCCTCCCAGATCGACCGGGCGCTCCAACTGCCGAAAGGTCTGAAGCCATTGCGCATCGTCCCCTCCCCAATCCGACTCCAAGCGGTTTCCCTGGCGCTCGAAAGGAAACCCGGGATCGAGAGATCCCGTCCGAATCCGGCTGGAAAGGAAGTCCCCTTCCACAAAATTCGTCCACTTCCATTCCCAACCAAAACCGCCGAACGGTCCCCCGCTCACTTCGTGCAAACGGGTGCCATTTGGTCCATAAGAAAAGCTCTCATAAGCCAGCAACGGATCCGACTCGATGGAAACTTCGTCAATAAACCACTCATACCGCTCGCTCGAACCAAACCCTTCAAAAAGTATCCGAAAATCGGATGTCATGTTGAATCCGGAAAGGTCAATTTCCTCGTGGACCCAGACATCGGGTTCAGTCACGGAGTCGATCACCATAACGGTGTGCCAATCACCGTCGAACACTTTCACAAAAGATTGTTCGAACTCCGCCGGATTCCTGAGTTTCCAGGCGAAGTTCAGAGTCGGACGATTCTTCATGCCGAGAAAATTGTAGGACCGCATCGCCCGGCCAAACCGAGTGACCTCGATGCTGGCCATTCCGTTATAAGCTTCTTCGTCGGTCACGCCGGCCCAGGTGGAAAACCACCACCTCCCAGTCTCCTCTTCCTCCGCTTCAAATCCGTCGAAGTAAGAAGTCCGGCCCTGCTCCACCTGAATTGTAACGACGGCAACATCACTCTCCATGGTGCCGTCACTGACGCGATAACGAAAAGTTTCTTCGCCGGAAAACGAGGATTCCGGCTGATACACAAGATCAGGAATCGCCCCGGAAAGCGTTCCGTGCTGGGGCTCATCGACAATGGAAAAAGTGAGCGGATGTCTGTTCTCGCTCTGCCCACGCAGTCGGATGTCCACCGCCTTTCCTTGGATGGTGGTGACGGATTGATCATAGGCCAGCGGTCGGTGAACGACCGGTTCACCCGGTTCATTCCGGACTTCCGATTCTCCCAGTAACGGCAATCCATTCCAGATCGTGAACTGATTCT
>SLOW01000267.1 GCA_007132315.1 Opitutales bacterium | reverse complement strand
CGGCGGCCGATCTGGCTTTGACTCTTCCTCCCGATAACTTCCCGAAACGAACGGCTACTCAGGTCACCGTCCGGGCACGGGACAGCGACGGAAATTGGGGGCCGCCGATGAAGCTGCCGGTCGGTCCTTCACTGACGAGCGACGACAGAGCGACCGTGACCGGTGTGGAAGCGTTTCTGCCGGACGGATCGAGTTCGGAAGCCGCCATTCCGTTGTCCATTGCGGAGGAGGATAGTGCCGCGGAGGCCGAACTGGTGTTTCCGGTGAACCGGCTGGACTTTCACGACTTAGCCTCGGGCTGGGCGCGTGCGAAAATTGACGGGAGTGCGTACGGGTTTCCGACTGTCTTTCGTGTGAAAACGCCGGTGGATCGTTTTGCCGGAAACGAAGTGACCGGTGTCGGGGGTTGGCATTATCTGATTCTCGATGGGGCTACTACGGTCGAGGCCGGAACCGCAACCGAAACGGCCGACGAAACGCTAGGCGGATTCGACTTGAGGAGTCTCGATCCGGACCGGGAGTACTCGCTGATTATCATCCCCATGGAGCAGACGGAAACCGTTCCGCTGCATGTTGTGGCCACGGAACTCGAGACGATCCGGGACTATGAATTGTGGCGACGCACGCATTTCTCCGAAGCCGACCAGCTCAATGACGAAGTGTCCGGCCCAAGCGCCGACCCCGGCGGCACGGGGATGACGAATTTCGAGCGATTCGTGGCCGGACTGGCTCCGGATGATCCCGCCGAAGGCTTGCGTGGCGATATCGTTGTCACCAGCGACGAAGAGGGGCTCATTCCCACGTTGCGGTTCGAGCGAAGCCGCCTGGCTCGCTCGACGACGCTTGCGCTCGAGTCCTCGGAAACGCTCGACGAGTGGATGGAGCTTTCCTTGGAGTCGATCGAATCCACCGATACGGAAGCGAGCCTGGAGCTCTTGAATATCGTTCCCGAGCTTTCCGAGGAAACGTCGCCCGGCCGCATGTTTTTCCGAATCCGAGTCACTCCCGGAGAGGCGTATAAGTGACCCCTTCAATACTCGCAAGGCGTGGGCAATGGGGGCAGGCCGTTGTTTGCTGATTCTCTGATTCGCGCCGGACCGCTGCCAGGTACTGAACTCATCAGCTACACTTTCGCCTCCCCGGACACCTACGGGGAGCCCGGGGGCAACTTGGGCAACGACATCGAGTCGATCATCGGCCCCGGCGACTCGGGAGGTCCGGTCCTGGTGGTATTGGAGGAGGGGTGCCGGTTCGTGGGCGTGAGCACCTTCACCGAAGGTTTCGGCGGGCGCTTCGGCGACATCGGCGGCGAGTGTGGTGCTGTTGGAGCCGGGACCTCATTGAAGGTACCTTGTGCAACAAAAAAACACGCTGGATGAGTGGTCAGCCGGAACCAAGGGAGCTCGCCGATTTCCTTCCCGATCTGCCGCAATGGGTGGAGACCCGGTGGAT
This sequence comes from Opitutales bacterium, assembly GCA_007132315.1. Lineage (GTDB taxonomy): Bacteria > Verrucomicrobiota > Verrucomicrobiia > Opitutales > T3Sed10-336 > SLOW01. The sequence continues at coordinate 4,483 of SLOW01000267.1, read as the reverse complement.
ACTTTGGTCGTCGGGTTGCAGCGTTCTTCCGGGAGACGGCGACGGGGCGGCCTTCATTGCCCACCATCCGGATGTGCCGCTCGGGGCGGTAGTGGGTCGGCCGACCTCGGATGCTTTCGAGGGTTTGCGCGGGCGTTTGCCTCCTTTCGAGCTCGTCGCCCAGGAGGAGGATGCGGCTTACGTCCGTGGGCAGTTGCCGGACTGGAAATTCTCCTTCGCGACGATTCACACGAAGGGCAGGGCGAGGTAGGAAGGGGTCAGTCCAATTTACCATGTTTTCGGCTTGCCTGATATTTGGCTGGGTATGATTTTGGGAAAATGGCGCGTAAGAGTCGTATCGAATACTCCGGAGCGCGGTATCATGTAATCAATCGCGGGAACTACCGTTCGTGGATATTCGAAACAGCAGGGGCGCGTAAGAGTTTCTTGACGTGTTTGGAAGAGGTCTGCACATCTATGGAGTGGCGTTTGTATGGATGGTGTCTGATGGGAAATTATTATCACCTTTGCCTCGAAACGCCGCATCCCAAGCTCGTGGAAGGGATGCGTTGGTTGCAGTCGACCTTTGGAAATCGTTTCAACCGCTTTCGCAGAAGCAATAGACATGTATTCCAGGGGCGTTACAAGGCGATTTTGCTCGACGGGGATGCGGTCGGGTCGGTGTGCCACTACATTCACCTGAATCCGGTCCGTGCCGGGCTTGTGAACGCCTCAGTCTTGCAGAGCTACCAGGGCAGCAGTTTTGCCAAGCTTTGGCACCCTCGTCGTCGGCGTAGCTTCGAGTTCCCGGAAGTAGCGCTGGAACACGCCGGTGGGCTTTCGGATTCGTCCCGGGGTCGGCACAAGTATCGGGAGTACCTGGCTTGGCTCTCGGAAACGGACGCGGAAAAGAATCGGCTTGGTTTTGAGAATATGACCCACGGTTGGGCCAAGGGGACGAAGGAATTCCGGAAAGCCGTGCTCGACGATCTGACGGACGAGCAGGTCTCTCGAGTGGTGGAAGCGGAAGCCTCCGAGATAAGAGAACCCAGGTGGGAGCGAGGATTGAGGGAAGCACTTAGCGTATTGGGCCGCGACCCGGAGACACTTAAAACCAGTCGGAAGGGTGAAATATGGAAGGTAAATCTCTCGTCTTACCTCAGAGAGGTTTACCTGGCTCCCTATCGCTGGATAGCGGAGCATTTGTGGATGGGGACACTGTCTTTGCAACCGCGACCGATCAACCTCTTTTCCCCAGCCGTGTAATCCATGCCATCCGTGGTAAAAACCGTGCCCATGACCGTCCGTTTCATCCATACCGCCGACTGGCAGATCGGCATGAAGGCTTCCGGAGTTGGCCCGGCGGGGCTACAGGTGCGCGAGGCACGACTCAATACGATCGACCGGATTTTGGGTGTTGCCAAAGAAAGGGGGATCAATCTGCTCCTGATCACCGGGGACGTATTTGAGGATAATGCCGTGGACCGCTTTCTGGTTCGGAAGGTAGGAGACAAACTTTCCCGGTTCCCGGGCCGGGTTTACATTATCCCCGGCAATCACGATCCGCTCGTCCCCGGCAGCGTGTGGGAGCATGCGGTCTGGGAGGAGGCTTCGAATGTTTCGGTCATTCGCGAACCGGAGCCCATCGAGCTGGACGACTGCATCCTTTTCCCATGTCCTCTGAAAGAGAAATGTTCCAACAGGAATCCCACATCGTGGATTGGTGCGGGCGAATTCGAAAAGATCGCCATAGGACTTGCCCACGGGAACGTCGAGGGACTTCCCGACGCGGCTCCCGATTTTCCGATTCCGAGAGACGCCCCGGGACGAACCGGACTCGACTTTCTGGCGGTCGGGCACTGGCATTCATTCGCGACCTATCCGGGAGCGGATGGCGCTGTTCGACTGGCCTACTCCGGAACTCACGAAACGACCAAATTTGGTGAGCGAGACAGCGGAAACGTTCTTGTCGTCGAAATCTATGAGCGCGGCGCCGCGCCGAAATTGGAGTCGGTCCCCGTCGGGCGGCTGCAATGGAAAACAGAGGAGACCAACCTGGACAGGGAAGGCGCTCTCGATTCGGTATTGACTGGCCTGAACGAGATCCCGTCACCGGAATCCACCTTATTGCGTCTGCGGCTGAACGGCCTGCTCTATGCCTCGGATCGTGCGAAATTGGCATCCGTTGAGGAGGTTATATCCACCCGATTCCTCTATGGAATAGTTGATGGGCAATCGCTCGTCCCGGCGCCGGAGGACGATTCCTGGATCGAGTCACTGCCCGTAGGACCGGTCCGGCAGACTGCGGAAAAACTCCGTGCGCAAGCCGTTGATAGCAGCAATGAGGAAGAAAAAGCGATTGCGACCCAAGCCCTCATTATGCTCTTCGAGCTGAATGGGAGAATGGATGAATTTTGAATTTTGAATTATGAGTTATGAAAGATGAAGTATGAACTGACAGATGGGGAACCGTGGTTGTGGGAAGAGGGGCAGCGGGATTTGCGGGTGCGGACGAAAGTATTTGCCATACGGATCATCAGGATGTTTTCCGCACTGCCCAAGACCTCCGAAGCCCAAGTCCTGGGCATACAGGTCCTTCGTTCCTGCACTTCGGTTGAAGCCAACTATCGCGAAGCATTTCGAGCGAGGAGTCGGGCCGAGTTTATTTCAAAACTTGGTGATTGTCTGAAAGAATTGGATGAATCGAGCTATGGGCTCGAACTCCTCGATGAAGCGTAAATCATTCCTGTCCAGCGACTCGCGTCCCTTCACGACGAAGCCAATCAGCTCACAGCAATATTCACGACCATTTCCAAAAACACCAAGTCCAACCCCTCATAATTCATAATTGTCCCCATGCTTCTCCACAAGATAACCGTTTCCCACTGGCGCAGCCTCCTGAACGAGGTGGCGATGGGGCCGTTTTCGGAGCGGGTCAATGTCGTGCATGCTCCCAACGGAACGGGAAAGTCCGCCATCTTCGAAGCGATGCGCCGAGGGCTCTTCGATACCCATCACGTCACGGGCGGTGAGATCGAAGCGGTGCGGCCGTGGGGACGTGATCTGTCTCCATCGGTCACCGTGGAGTTCTCGGAGGGCGACCAGACGTACCGGGTCGAGAAGACCTTTCTGTCCGGTTCGTCGGCGAAGCTGTCCCGGCTGGAGTCAGGGATTTTTCAACCCCTTGCCACGGGACGCGATGCCGATGCCAGGATCCGGGAGATTCTCGCGGCCGACGCACCCGGACGCGGCCTTTCGAAGCACGAACACTGGGGCCTGGCGCAAATCCTGTGGGCGCCGCAGGGCGCGCTGCACCTCGAAGCCATCAGTGAAAACGTGGTGAAGAACATTCGGGCGGCACTGGGCGTGCAGATTTCCGGGGAGACCGGCGGCCAGTTGGAGGAACGGATTGCCGGGCGTTACCTGGATTACTTTACGAAAACGGGAAAGCCCAAGACCGGGAAGAATGCGGCGCCGGTTACCGGATTGATCGAACGGCGCGAGAGATTGAAGGCGCAGTTGGTGGAGCACCGGCAGAAGCAGCAGGCTTTCGAGGAAGCTTCGCGCACCGTCGAAGACGCCCGAAACCGACGCGACCAGGCACGCCGGGAGGCCGAATCCCTCCGCCAGACCCTTGGCGGCTTGCGCAAGCAGGCGGAAGAATACACCAGGCTCAAATCAGACCTGAAGAACAAGCGGGAAGCTGAATCTCTGGCCAAAGAGCGTTACGATAACCTGAACGCCGCCAAGGAACGCATCGAAGCCACCCGGAAGGAAATCACCGAGTTGGAAGAAAAGGTCAAGCAGGCGGCGAATCGTGAAGGGGAGTTTAAAAAAGAATGGGAGACCGCCAGAGAGTTGCTGGAAAAGCGTCGCTCCGAACGCGAGACCGCCCGCGCCCGCAGCAGTCAAACGAGCGATTACCTGAAGAAGTTCGAAACCGCCCGGCAATTCCTTTCCGATCAATCCGATTCAGAATCCCTTCGTACCCGCCTGGACAAAATCACCAACCTGGAAGCCGAATTGCAGAAGGAGCGAAAAAAGCGGACGGAAACCGTGGCGCCGGATGCCAAGACGGTTCGGGAGGCTCGGAAGCTCCTCGGCGAGCGCGATACAGCCGAAGCTTCGCTCGCGGCTTCCCAGGTTCATTTGACCCTGACCCCGGAATCAACCGTTTCCGTCCACAACCTTACGGAGGACAGCACTCACGAAGCATCCCCCTCCCGTCCGCTCAAGCTCTCCGGGGATGCCCTGGTAGAAGTGAACGTCGAGGGCTTCGGAGGAATCCGGGCCGCCGGACCCGAAGGCGGATCGGAAAAGCATCGGCAAGCGATTCGGAAGGCGGGAGCAGCGTTGGATAAACTCTGTGAACCCTATGGGAGCACCGACCCGGACCGGCTCGACGTGCTTCGGGAAGAAGCCCAGGAGCTCGATCAGTCGATCAAAGCGATCCGGCAGAAGATCGAGACTCTCCTCGACAGCACGACGGCGGACGCGCTGTCCT
>SLOW01000003.1 GCA_007132315.1 Opitutales bacterium | reverse complement strand
GGCGGTGATATCGGGCCGGCGACGGCAGGATGAGACGGATCCCTGCCCCGGTAAACCGGCATCCTTTCGGCGCCTGATCGACCTTCCGGGCTCCGTGCCCGACCAGGAATGCCGGGTTTCGTATCATCAACACACTCTCTTCCTCCTGATTCTCAAATGATTCACCCCCGGTAGAAAAAAGGTTGATCTGTCTTATGCTTTGTATTATATTTTCTGCTGTGAAACCGGGCTCTCCAGACTCCCGGTGTGGCAATGACAAGCCCATCCGGGCAAGTGAAGAAGAGAGAGATCCCGCGCTCCGGCAGGGCGGGAAGTCGGGAAAATCCGCCACGCGCTGGGATTTTATCGGCGAAAGCCTTGAGACATTGGATCCGGACAAGCACGAACTTCCGGCGCGTGAGGCTTATGAAGATATTCCGGTCGAACGAAGACTGCTCGCGCGAAAGGTTTTGGAGGTTTGCGAACGGGAGGAGGCCAGGATTGGCCAGGACCTTCACGACACGGTTTGCCAGAATCTGCGTGGAATCGGGTTTCTGGTGGAAGGATTGTTGAAGCAGCTGCGCGACTCCGGACTCGAACCGGAGGCCTCCAGAGTCGAAACCATTCGAGGTTATCTCAGCGACACGCTTCGGGAAACCCGGTGCATGGCGAAGGGCCTTTATCCGGTGGCGGCCGAGCCCGGCGGTTTGATGCTGGCTCTGGATGAGTTGGCCCAATGGGTCTCCAGAGAGCCCGGTGTTTTTTGCGAATTCCACGGTAGTCCCTCCGTCGTTGTCGCTGACAACGCGGTGGCGATCCAGGCCTATAGAATCGTCCGGGAGGCCGTGAACAACGCGCTGAAGCATTCGCGGGCCAAGAATGTTCGCATTGAGCTCGCCGAAGGGGAATCGGGCAATATTCTGACCGTTTCGGACGACGGCATCGGGGTCTCACCCGAGGCCGGAAATCGCGATGAGAAGCTGGGGCTCCGGATCATGAACTGCCGCGCCGAGATGATCGGCGGCGCGCTCGACATTCATTCGGGCGACCGAGGGGGAACGGTCGTTCGGTGCGTCTTTCCAACACAGGGGGCGTGATGGTCTCAAAGAAACCGGCAAAAGCAAATTCAGGCCACGGCCACGGATTGGAACGCCGCCGCCGCGTTTTCCTGTGACTTAAACAGGTTGTGTACAAAAAACAAACGTCGCTCTCGAAAAAGAATTTGCTCAGTCCGAACTGGAACTGCAAGCGGTAAACGGCAAGCAGGTGTCGATTGTTTTCAACGAGTTTGAGCTGACTTCCGATGCCGGAGTGCTGGCGGTTTGACACTTCGAGAAGGCGCAGGACCTCGTTTCCGTTGATCGCCACGTCGCAGGTGTGGCCGGATTTCTTGAGAAGCAGGAGCGCCACGCGCTGATTCACCTTGTCGTCTTCGGCCAGGAGCACGCGCGGAGATTGAAAGGTGGGCGGGTTAACGGAGGGTGCGGCGCAGCCGATCTTCGATGTCGTTCAGTTCTCGAGTCAATGCGGGAAGTTCCTGGAAAAGGGATCCTCTTCCTTCCCGAAGTTCTTCGAGTAAATCGAGAAACAGTTCCGCGTCGAATTCGTCGAGAGCGTCATACGGAGTCGCCGCGTCTCGTACGCTGTCAAGCCGTTCCTGAACGGAATGCGCTTGCGCCATGAGTGCGATATCGTCATCGAGTGCGCGAACCTCTTCGTTGATCCAAGCCGGATCGAGTGTTTCTCCGGCCAGTCTGGCCGCGGTCTCGATGCGTTGAAGTTGGGTGCGGGCCACCCGCAATTCAGTTCGAGATTCCGAGAAATCTCCATTGTCGGCGAATTCCCGTGCTTGTTCTTCATGGTCCAGTGCGTTTCGGTACCGGTGGAGCACTTCTTCCACGACACGTGGGATCGGCCCGCGACTGTCGATCAGGCCGTCTTGCTCCCAATTTTCGAATTGTTCGTATGCCTCTTCAATCCATTCGGGATAACCCAATGCCAAATTTTCCCGCAATGCCGCGTGAAGCTGTTCGCCGGCCAGTTGCAGGGTAGCCTCGAGGTCCCTTCTGAGATCTGCCGGTTTTTCCTCCGCCCCGTCCATGGCCTCGATGACGTCATCGATCAAAGACCTCGCCTGGGAAAACCGCGATGCCCGTAAGTGTTCACGGGCTTCTTCCAGCATGCGCTCCGGGGGTTCTGGCCGCTCAACGTCGTTTTCAATTGCTTCTATGGCGCGCTCGCGAAAATCGGTAACCCACTCGGGTTTGGACTCGGCAAGAGAGAAGCCTTCCAGCGACTCGTTGAAGGATGCATACAGCGCTTCAACCTCCTCTATTTCATTCGCGGACGGCTCGGAGCTCGGATAGAGATAGGTGGTGTATTCATGCCACTCTTCCACGAAGGCGCTGGCTTCCCGCTTCAAATCCTCATCCCACACTCCGTGCATCTCTTCCAGCACATCTCGGGCAAGCGAGGGAACGTTTTCGGACCAAGCTCCCTGAAAGGTTTGCCGACCGTGTTCATTGAGGGCCTCCCGGGCGGACTCCAGCAGGGCATCCGCCCATTCCGGTGCCCCGCCGGCCTCGGCTACCAGGTCTTGATAGGCATCCTCGATATCACTCCATGGAGCGGGTCGGCCTTCGGAAACGGTATTCGCGGCGGTCCTGAACGCCCAACCGGCCCGCAAATTGTTTTGTTTGTCCTCGTAAACTCCGCGTTCGCTCTCGATTTCGCCGATCCCGGCAAGGACGGATTCCGCCCCGGCAAGGTCACCCGTCTCCCAGGCGGAGTCGAATTCTTCGAGCATCGTTTCGAGAGAGGGAGGGGAAAAAGTTCCCAGAGCGATCCAGATCCATACGGCTATAACGACTGTCGCGAGTGCCGATCCAGCCCCGATATGGATCCAGTGGCGGTTCTTGCGGCCAAAGTGCTGCTCCAGCGCGGCTTTCATCGCTCCCGCGGATTGCCACCGCTCCGAAGGTTCCGGTTGGAGAGCCCGGTCGAGGAACCCATCCCATTTGCGATTGAGTCCGTGGACCAGTGCGCTGGCGTTTTTGAACTTTCCGAGTGGCTTTCTTCCCGTCAGTAGCTCGTAGCCGATCACGCCCACCGCGTACAGATCCGTGGTGGGATCGGCCTGTTTTCCAGCCAGCGCCTCCGGGGACATGTATTGAATCGTGCCGTAAAAACCGTGTTCGGTGCGGCCCTCGTCCGCCAGCCGGGTCGAGGCTTCATTCAGGACCCGGCTCTTGGCGATGGTCTGTCGAAGCATCGTGTCGAACTTTTCGCCGGCCACTCGAGCCAAGTCGAAATCGCCGACTTTCATCGTGCCGTCTTGATGCAGAAGAAGGTTTCCCGGCTTCAGGTCGCGGTGAATGACGCCTTCGGCGTGTGCGTACTCCAAGGCGGCCAACAGCTCTCGAAGGATCGTTACCACGTCGTCAGGGGGAAGACGACCGCCTCGGGCGCGCATCAAGTCGTTTACATCGCCTCCTTCCATGTATTCCATCACCAGGTAATGGATCAGCCGGGAATCCTCGGTCTCACATTCGCCGGCATCATACACGCGCACAATGTTGGGGTGGTCCAGAGCGGCCATGGCGCGTCCGGCTTTGCGAAATTGTTTTCGAAATTGTGTGTCGCCACTGAGTTCATCCGAAACCACTTTGAGTGCGTATCGGTGTCCGAGCGTGGCGTGTTTGGCCAAATAGACGGCTCCCATGCCGCCGGTCCCGATCAGGGATTCGATTTGGTAGTTGTACAGCCGCGTTCCCGGATGCAGGTTACGCCAACCACCGGGTTCGCCGGAGCCCGAAATTTTGGTCTCGTCATTGTCGCCTTCGAACGTTTTGCCATCGTCGGTCATGGTTCAAGTGAACGAAGGGTGGTGACGAGCGGTGATGACATGCGAGAGGGAAAAGAATCGGTGGTGCGGGATCAGTCCCCGGGAGGAAAGCGGAATCCGGCGGAAAGGTCGGCTTGCAGGCGATCCGGACTGTCGCCGCTTGCCTGCTGGTCCCGTACCCACAGGGTGTGACCGCCTTCACGAAGCGGCGATGCGGGGGACAGCTCGAGCGTGACCCGGTTTCGGCTCGCGGGATCCAATTCGGCCGCGACGATTGGGGTTTCGGCGCCCACGCAATAATTGCGGGTATCTTCAGCGGGACCGGAGGCGAGTTCCGTATTGAATTCAACCGTGAGCCGGGTCCCGTCCTCGGCGACTTCGACTGAGCGAATCCTGACGTCTCCCGGCCGGGTGGAGGCTCCCGGCGGGGAGAGTTCGGCGGATTGGAGATTGGAAGCCACGTTGCCAATGATATCGCCGATATTGTTCACTTCCACAGTGTAGCGCCGGCCGCGGACAAGGGAGTCCGAAAGGTGCAGCATATACGATTCGCCGGAACTCCCGATTTGCTCGACACGTTCGACATCGACATCGAATCCTTCGAATGGGCAAGGGTATTCGCCAATGGTATAGACGGAAGGAAGGAGTGCGGTTTCCGGGTCGAGGGGTTTGTCGAATTCGATCACGATTTCGTTCTGCTGGCCGGATGGCAACAACGACGCCCGGGTGGATGAAATAACGGGCGTTGAGGTGTCCACGTCTCCTTCATACTGAAAAACAAGCGGTTCATCCGTGGCGAATGGGTTGCCCGCCACGTCGGAGATGCCGTCGATGTCCAGCCGGTAGTCAACGTCCGGCCACAGCGGTCCCGCCTGGATGCTGGCGGAAAGCCCGTCTTCCTCGAGCCTGGCGGCGCGTACAGGGACTTCGAGGCGGGCGATGGTCCGCTGAAGTCGTTCCCGCAAAGTCTCGGCGGGCTCATGCAGATCCCGTTCCAATGTCTCGGCCGCTTCCCTCATCTCCGAGCGGCGGACCGGATGGATGACCTGTTCCGCCAGGTGCTCGAGAATATCCCGGATGTCTTCGGCGTAAGCGGGCAAATCGGCGTCGTATTCGGGAGGCGGCTCGATGGCGGCGGTGATCCGGAAGTTTTCGACGTCCTCGAATCCCGAAGCATCGAGCCTTTCATTGAATACCAGCCCGATTTCGGTTTGGGCGATATTCGCGACGATTTCGTTCAATCGCGGCGGCCGTGTCTTGGCGAAGGTGAAATCGGTGGAAAAGGGCTCCATTTCCGGTTCCGCGCTGGTGTCGGCTGCGACCCCGTTGATGGTGATGGCGTAATCGGCCCCGTATTCGAATTCTTCTTCCATTTCGATGACGACCTTGTAGGGAAAATCCCCGTGAAGGACGGCACGCCGCACTTGGAATCCGGAAATGGCGTAGTTGCCGTGGTTGCGTACCGAGTCAGGTGAAAGCGGCTTGTCGAAAACCAAATACAACGTTCCCGCATTCTCCTGATGTTGCGGGGCGGATATCCGGCCGGGACCGTCGATCGGGCGGGGAGGGATGGTGTCGCTGAAGCGGAACGACACGACCGTTTCGGGTGCGACCGAGGTGGTCACCACGCGTCCCGCGGTGACGCTCTCGGCCACCTCGAGTTCGTATTCGCGGTCGTCCACCAGAGGCTCGGTTTGCAGCCGGACGCGAGCCGGATCGCCGGGATCGGGAGCGATGCCGGTGACGCGCAGGAGCCTGCCGTCAGCGTCGCGCAGTCGAAAGCTTTCCGGTCGCGGGTCGGACGGCCCGTAGTCTCCCGCCTGAAGGGATCCGGGGTTCAGGTTTTTGTCGAAGCGCACGAAAATCTCCTCCGGATCACCCTCGGCTTCGACACGTTCAATCTGCGGATGGGATTGTGCCGCCACCCACCAGGCGGCGGAGAGAACGACCGCGGCGGCGGCGGCCACACCTCCTGCGGTCAGACGTTTCACGGGGGTGGCGAACGCTTCCAGGCGTTCCGCCACGGTCGGAGGCAAGCGGCCTCCTGCGGCGTTCCTTCGAGGCAGGGACAACTTCTTGTCGGGTGCCAGATGAAGGGTTTTTTCTGTATCGTCGCCGGGATCGGCGACGATC
>SLOW01000335.1 GCA_007132315.1 Opitutales bacterium | reverse complement strand
GACATTTCCCGGCCAGGGATAGGCACGCAATCGCTTTTTCGCTTCGGCGCCCAGCCTGGGGGTTTTCGATCCATAACGTTTCGCCAATCGTTTGAGCAAGCGTCCCGCGAGTTCCGGAAGATCGTTCAGACGTTCCCGCAGAGGCGGCAGCGTGATATGGTAGAGGTTCAGCCGGTGGTAAAGGTCTTCGCGAAACTCTCCCGCCGCCACCTTTTCCCGCAGGTCGGCATTGGTCGCGGCGATCAGCCGCACGTCCACCTCGATGGTCTTGTTTCCGCCGAGACGCCGAATGGTCCGGTCTTCGATGGCGGTCAGGATTTTCGCCTGGATCGCCGGCGATAGGCTCGGTATCTCGTCGAGAAACAGCGTTCCGCCGCGGGCCGCTTCGAACAGGCCGATTCGCTCCTGGCGGGCGTCGGTGAAGGCGCCGCGCTCGTGCCCGAAGAGCTCCGATTCCGCAAGCGACTCGGAGAGGGTCGAGCAGTTGACCTCGACCAGGGGCCCTTCGCTTCGAGGACCGTGGTAATGCAACCAACGGGCGATCGATGTTTTCCCGGTGCCCGTTTCTCCCTCGATGAGCACGGGGGGCAGGTTCCTCGTGAGGCGCCGGTCGGCGGCGATGATCTTTTCGAGCAGTTCCCGGAGGTCGCTCAGGGAGGGGCCGAAGAAGAAATTGTCCTCGGCGGGCGCTTCGCGATCGCGGCGGTAGCTTTCGAGGCGGGAAGCCTGGGTAACGATGCGGGCGCGCTGGATGATCAGGGGCAGTTCCTCCAGGTCGAACGGTTTGGCGAGGTAGTCGGCCGCGCCGAGACGCATCGCTTCCACCGCATTTTGGATGCCTCCTTCACCGGTCATCACGATGACCGACGTGGTTTTGGAAAAAAGGCCGGAACGCAGTAAGTCGAGGCCGGAGCCGTCGGGCAGGTTGATGTCGAGCAGGACGAAGTCGAACGCCAGTTCCCCCAACAGGTTCTTCGCTTGTTCCCGCGTCTTCGCCTGACTCACCTCCGCACCCGCGCGTTCCAGAAACCCGCGGATCCTCTTGAGAAAAAGAGTTTCGTCCTCCACGACGAGAATGGCAGCATTCGTTAGATTCTCCATGAAATGGCCATCGATTTTTCGCCGAGCGACCGTCTCCTCGCAAGGTAAATCCCGAAGGAAGGCGCCAAGGGGTGGGAGCGTCCAATGCAAACAGGCGTTCGGCGGCCGCCAGGCCGGACGGCGCCGCGCCTTCGCCCCGGCCGCCGCCCAAGGCGTCGTCGGCGAGCAGCAGCGGACTCGCCGGCGAGGCATAATGATCGTTCGGATACACGGTTTGCGGCTTGGCGAATCCCCAATGGTGTGCCCGGCCAGCGTCCTTTGTCGAGCATGGTAACGTCGCGTCCGGTTTCGAAAAGGCGGCGGGCGGTCGTGAGTCCGGCGATCCCCGCCCCGATGATGAGCACCCCCGCGGTGGTGGATATTTCTTTCATCCTGTGTTCCGTGATTCGCGAAGCGAAATGTTCAATCCTGTGGGGTTCGGCCCACCGCCGCCTCCGGATACCGGATACGATAGCCTTCGCCGAAAAGGCGCTGATGCACCGTGTTGTTCCGATGGATTTCCCAGTCCGCGCGACCGATCCGCCGGTAGAACAGGGTGACCAACGAGGAGGTGATGACGATAAACGTGGAGTAGAGGATGGCCTGCCAGAGCATCTGGCTCTGTAAGGGTTCGCGAAAACTCAACAGGATAATGGTGAACGCGATGGGTCCGTTCTGGATTCCCGTTTCGAGAGAGACGGTCCGCTTGAAACGGGGAGCCAGGCGGGCGGCCCCCGCCATCAGGTAGCCGAAAAGGAATCCGACCAAACCCAGACAGATACTGCCGGCGTAAACCTGCCACGGGGTTTCCAGAAACAGGTTGCCGTGCCGGACCGCGGCCGATCCGAGCAGGAACAGGATGACGATGATGGCCATAAATCCGGCCGTGTCTTCGGCCGTTTTAGCCCACTCCGGGGAATGACGCAGCAACACCATGCCGGCTCCGACTGGCAGGAGAACGAGCAGGAGAGCGATGATGATGTTCGGATACGGCATGGCGAATCCGCCTTCATCCCCGGCCGCCCGCATCTCGGAATCGATGCGTTCGACGAATCCGGAGGCGTGAAGGTCAAGCAGCAGCGGCATCATCACAAGCGCCAGCACAGTCGAGGCCGCGGTCATGGATACACTCAGAGCCACCGATCCCCGGGCGAAGTAGGCGAACATGTTCGACGTGGTGCCTCCCGGAAGACACCCCACCATGATCAGGGCGATGGCGAGGGCGGGGGGCAGATTCAACAGGACGGCCAGGCCGACCGCGATGAGGGGCATGAGGCCGAATTGCGACAGGAAACCGATCAGCATGCCCCTGGGTTGCCGCAGGGCGTGACGGAAGTCGTCCGGGGTCAAGGTCGCGCCCATGCCGAACATGATGATCAGGATCATCACGGCCAGAAGTCCCTGTTCCACCGGGTTGAGCAGTTGTTGGGTGATCTCCATTCCGATTTCAGTGGTCGCTGTGATTGTACATCGTCTCGATGAGTCGCCGGTATTTCTCGGCCACCACGTGGCGTTTCAATTTGAACAGACTGGTCAGTTCGTCCCCAGTGCTGAATGCCTCGTCGAGCAACGTAAAGGCGTGGATGCGCTCGTATCCCTTGAACCCTTCGCGGGCGGAAACGCGTTCGCGAATTTCGTGTTCCAACATGGCGCGCACCTCCGGCCGGCCGATCAGGTCGGCCAGTTCGTCGGCCTCGAGGCCGCGGTCGGAGAATCCTTCCCGGGAGGGCACGATGAGCGCGCCTGGAAAGCGTTGGTCCTGACCCACCACCATGCACTGTTCGATGAGGGGCGACTGGAGCAGGCGAATCTCGATCGGAGCGGGTTCGAGGTTTTCGCCGCTGGACAGCACGATTGTCTCCTTGCACCGTCCGACGATGCGCAGGCAATCGTTGAAGGTCACCAGCCCGATATCCCCGGTGTGCATCCAGCCGTCGCGCAGGGCGTTTTCGGTCGCCTCCGGGTAGCGGTAGTAACCCTTCATGACCTGGGGACCGCGCACCGCGATCTCGCCCCGGCGACCGCGTCCGAGGTCCGCCCGGTCCGGATCCGGATACAAGATTCGGCCGGTTTCGAGGCAGACGATGCGGAGTTCGGTTTGCGGAATGACCGGTCCGACGCTCCCGAGGACAAGCTTTTCCGGTGTCCGCACCGCCAGCACCGGCGCGGTTTCGGTGAGACCGTAACCCTCGAGGACCGGGATCCCCAGGTAATTGAAGAACTGATCGACCTCGCGGGAGAGAGCGCCCCCGCCCGACACCGATCCCTTGAAGGCGCCACCCACAACCAGGCGCAGGCGTTCGAGCACCGCGGCGTTGAAGAAGCCGTACCAGGGCAACAGGATCAGCCAGCGCAGCGCGTGCATCGTACCGAGCGTCCACGTGGCCCACCAGGGGCGGTTGCGCAGATCGAGCGCGTGCCCGCACAGGAAGAAGGCGGATTCCTTGTAGTAGTGGCTGAGAAAATACGCGGTGTGGAAGAGGGCCCGCCGTACCGGATGGGAGTTTTTCACCCGCTTGAGAATCCGTTGGTGGACGCTTTCCCAGAGCCGGGGCGCCGATCCCATGAAGGTCGGTTCGACGTCCCGCATATCGTCCGCCAGCGTGCGGACACTGGAATAGTAGGTGCAGCAGCCGCGGCTGATGGCCAGCATCTCGAAAACCCGCTCGAAGATGTGCCAAACCGGTAGGACGGAGACGATGCGGTCGGTGCAAGCGACGTCGAGCGGAATGTTTTCCAATTGGGAAATCATGTTGGCGTGGGTCAGCATCACGCCTTTTGGGGTGCCGGTGGTGCCGGAGGTGTAAATCAGGGTAAACAGATCGTCCGGACGAATCCCCGCCACCCGTTCCTCGACGCGGCGGTCGCCTTCTTCCCGCAATTTTCGGCCGCGCTCGATCAGGTCCGCCAGGTGGCGAACGCCGTCCGGATCCCCGGATTCGGGAACGAGCAGGATGATCTCCCGCAGATCCGGCAACTCGCCGCGCAGCGCTTGGACGCGTTCCGCCAATGCGCGGGTTTCCACCATCGCGACGCGAACCCCGGCGTGATTAAAGATGAACTGGATTTCGGCGTCGGTGACGTCGCGGCCGCGCGGCACGTCGGCCGCACCGCACATCTGGACGCCGTAGTCGGCGAGAATCCATTCGAGACGATTGTCGCCCAGAAGACCCACGTGTTCGCGGGCCTCCACCCCGAGCTCGATGAGGGCGGTGGCGAGCTCGCGGCCGCGCCGGTGCATCTCGCGAAAGCTGGTCGGACGCCATTTCCCGGGAGCCTGGCGGGTGGCGAAGGCCGGCATATCGCCGAACCTCTCGGCGGCGTGGCCGTACATCTCGGCCAGGCTGGATCCTGTGATCCGGAAACGGGGAGGATGCGGCGTGCGGAAAAGGTTAAGCAGTAAACCCGGCAAGAGGAAAGATCGTACGGTTGGAACGCGGTTGAATCGGTGCTACCCTTTCCCATTTCGTTCTCGGATGGCAACCCTTTCGTTCGAACCGAACCGTAGGCCGGCGCGTGAGCGCCGGGAATGTAGGCCTGTCCGTAAGGACAGGGAGACCGCGTCCAGGAACCCACCTGCACCCGCTCCTCACGGAGCGACCTACGGCAAGACACCCATACCAACTAGGCTGAATTATTCACCGGATTGCGCAAGATATTTATTAAAATGTTTTCTATGAGTTTGTTACGTTTACGACCTGTGCGAAACTTTGTTGGCGTCCGGTATTTTGTCCAATCTTCTCGCCCACAAGCGCTAATCGCGGCGTTGCGATCCTACAATCTGCTTAGTTATCCACGGCTTGCCGGGACGCCCAAGCGGATGGAGGCTGTCGCCCTCGGCTCGGTACGGGTCACGCCTTGCGCTTCATCACTTCTGGGCTTCGCGAATAACCTAGGCTAGAGAATTGCCGCAAATTTCATGGCAAAAGGAGAGGAAAGTTTTCATTTTGAAGAAATATGCGCGACAACGCGGCAACCAGCGGAAACCATGCGGAGAGCGCCGGAACTCCGGGCAAATACCTGGCGGAGCTCCTGCCCGCCCTGGGGGCCGGGGTGGAGGCGTGCCGAGAAGGTCGCGATGTGCTCGTGACGGGCCTCGCGTGCCGGCCGCACGAGGTTAGGCCGGGCGATCTGTTCGTGCTCATCGACGAGTATCTCGAGTACAACCTGTGGCGGCGGGGACGCGACCTCGTGGAGGCGGCGCGGGAGCGGCGGCCTGCGGCTTTGGTGACCGACGAACCGGTACCGGACTGGAACATCCCGCAGCTGGTGGTGCCGGATCCGCGACAGGCGTTGGGACGCGCGGCGCGGGCGTATTTCGACGCTCCCGACGAAACTCTGACTGTGGTCGGGATCACGGGAACCAACGGCAAAACAACCACCACACGTCTCCTGGCACACGTCCTGCGCGCCACCATCGGGCCCTGTGCGAGCATGGGAACGCTGGGCATGGAACTGGGCGGGGAAGTGCTGGACCCGGGAGAATACACCACCCCCCTGGCGCCCGTCAATTACAGCCGGTTGGCGCGGTTGCGGGATTTGGGCGCCGTCGCCGCGGTGATGGAGGTGTCTTCCCACGGCCTGGCCCTGGACCGGGTGGCGGGCCTGCGCTTCGCGGGAGCCGTATTGACGAACTTCTCGCGGGACCACTTGGATTTTCACGGCAGTCTCGACGCCTATGCGGCGGCCAAGGAAAGCCTGTTCGCCGGTCTCGAGCCCGAGGCGTTCGCGGTGTTGAATCGCGACTCCGACCGCTACGCCTCGTTCGCCGAGGTCACGGGAGCCAGGCGGATTACGTTCGGCCGGGAAGGGGATTCAACGTGGCGCGTGCGCGACTTGAGTTGCGGACCGCATGGAACGTGCTTTCAAGCGCTCTGGAAAGACCGGGCGTTTCCCGTTGGCACGCGGCTGGTCGGACGGTTTCAGG
>SLOW01000261.1 GCA_007132315.1 Opitutales bacterium | reverse complement strand
GCCGCCGTAATTGTAATAGTCGTTGGGAACGTGGAGGGCTGAGATTTCCCCGTGCTCGTTGCTGAGGTGTAGGACGATTTCGTGCTCGCCGGTCTCGAGGTGGGCGATCTCGAGCGCAAACGGCGTGAAGGCGTTGTGGTGGCCGCCGATTTCCCGTCCGTCCAGAAAAACCCGGACCGTGTGGCTGACTCCCCGGAAAACCAGCCGGGCCGGCGTTGCGCTCGCCGTGGTGACGCGTTTTCGAGCCAAGGCCTGGCCCCGATAACACACCAGCTCGGGAATCGCCTCCCAGACGCCGGGAAAATGGATCCCGTACCGTTTGACCTCGATGTCGGACGCCCTCTCCGGCGGGAGCACGGTGCCTTCAACCGGAACCTCGAGCATCCAGGACCCATCAAGCGAAATAATCGGCCGGACCGAATGTTCTTTAAAGAGTCGAGCGGACATTAATCAGCAACAGGTTTCCGAAGACGGCTCATAAGTCAATCCCGATCTCGTCCGAACCGTGGCATTTGTGCGTGGACTGACGGCCGATGGGGGCAGGTCGAGTTGGAATAGCATCTTTGGGGTCCTGGCGCTTGTAAAGCGCGCGGGTTGTCGGATCCGATCGAGGAATGGTTATGACAAGGAGTATTGCCGCTGCGGTTGTTCTGGTCGCCGTCAACGGCGCCGCTCTCCTGCCGGCGGGCTTGATCCTGACCTGGGCGAGGTTTTCGTTGCGTTCGGCATCTCCTTGTATTTTGAGGTGTTCGGTGATAGGTCGGGAGGTGAAACATGAACGCTGAGATTTCCATCGAGACGGACCGCTGTTTGCTGGTGTTCGATTTTCACCAGAATCTCGATTGGGTGCGACGCATCCTCGAGAAAGAGGCGGGGCGCTTCACACACCTGTTGCTGGGCGGGGATTATTTCGACGGACACAGGGGCGAGGTGACCGCTTCGGCGGACGAGGTGTGTGATTTTCTGGTCGGGTTGGACGAAGATATGGGTGGCCGGCTGACGGTGTTGCTGGGAAATCACGATATTCCCTATCTGGAGGCTTGTCGTTCGTGGCGCGCGGGCGGTGCGTTGCGTTCCGTGCGCTACCGCTGCTCCGGGCATTCGCGTCGGAGCGCGATGGTGATCGGCGATCGGTTGGATGAGGGTTTTTGGCGGGGCTGCCGGTTGTTTCAGCATGTGAACGGTTATCTGATCTCCCATGCCGGGGTGGCGGAACCGTTTTGGGCATCCGGGGTACCGCTCCGCGAGGCCCTGGCCAAATTGGATGAGGATTGTGTTCGCGCGCTCGACGACGTCGCGAGGGTCAGATGGCCGATTCTGGACGCGGGAGCCGTTCGGGGAGGTTGCGCGCCGGTAGGCGGCCTGACGTGGCTCGACTTCGACCGCGAGTTCACCGATCTGGAGGACGGGCCGCCACAGATTCTTGGGCACACGGTCGGCGTCCGCGGGCAGCCCCGGGAGCGCGCGCGGACAACGGGCCGCTCATGGTGTCTGGATGGAAACCAGACCTGTTACGGTTTATTGGATCGTGAAGGAAACCTCCGGGTCGAAGCGATTTGATCGCGATCGGGCTCGCGCTTTTGCCTCCTGACGGGCGGCCCCGTTTTTTGATCGAAGTCATGAAAAGGATATTGAAGACGAATATTTTGGTTGCGGCAAGTTGAAAGGTGATCAGATCCACCACGGTGTATGTGTTCAATTTGCAACAAAACGCGTGATTAGGCGCCAAATTCTCAAGATCTGACCCGGTTGGCACGTTTGTAGCTAGAGGGAACCCGGGTTTCCCGGCGAACGGGAACGTCAAAAACCACTAATAAAAACAGAGCACGATGATAAAGAGAACATTATTGAAATCGATGGCGGCGTTGACCGCGTTCGCTGGAACCACGGTGGCCCACGGCCAATTGACTCCGGAGGATATTACCGTGGAGACGGAATTCGCCTTTGAGTCCGAGTATTCCTTCCGAGGCGAGAAACTGGGCGGGCCCAGCATGCAACCGGGCATGGAAATCGGCATCAAGGACGCCTATATCGGCACCTGGATGTCCATGCCGTTATCGCGGGGCATGAACGCCGGCGACAACGAAGTCGATTTCTACGGTGGTTACGTATTCGCCGTTCACGAGATGGTCGAACTGGATGTGGGCTACACCTACTACTGGTTTCCGGAAGGCGGCAGCGAGCGGGAGCCGTATATCGGAGCGGCCTTCGACCTGCCTTTCGATCCGGCCGTGTACGCCTTTTATGAGTTGGAGGACGACATTCTCACGCTCGAAGCGTCGGTCGGGTACGCTTACGACTTGGCCGAAGTCGGTTTTGACGGGTACGAGCTCGATTTGGGAGCCTACATTGGCTTTCAGCACTTCGACGACTCCGACGCCGATGAAGCGTTTTATTATGGCCTGAGCGCGGACATCGTTTACGTGCTCAACGAATCGGTGGCGTTTTCGGCCGGTGTCCGCTTCGCCGGAAACACCGAAGCCCCCGATCCCGACCAGCAGCTCTGGTGGGGATCGGCGGTCAGCGTCGCGTATTGATCGCGGTTCGGGGTTTCGGTCAGCGAGCCAAGACGATATCGAACTCATTTTTGGAGCGCCCGGCATGGGAATATGGCGGGCGCTTTTTCTGGGTGCGCTTGCGTTTCCCGTTGTGGAAGGAGTAACGTGCGGCCATGACAGAACGAAAAACAGAAACACCGACCCCGGAGGAGGAACACGTCGATCCGCTCAAGGAAACCTATCACGAAAACATCGTCGGTAATCCCCTGGTTCTGAAAAGCCTCGAGGCCAAGGATACGGCGCTTCTCGTCATCGACATGCAGTACCTGGACGCGGCGGAAGGGCACGGCGTATTCGCCGATGTCGAAAAGTCCGGCGTGCATCCCGAAGACGCGGCCTATTATTTCGGGCAACTGAAGACGCGGGTCGTTCCGAATATCACTCGGCTGCAGAATGCGTTTCGATCGCATCGTATGGAGGTGATCCATACCCGGATTCAATCGCTGACCAAGGACGGACGCGACCGCAGTCCCGGTCACAAGCGCCTGGGGTTGCTGGCGACTCCTGGGTCAAAAGAGGCGGAATTTCTCCCGGAAATCGCGCCGATGGGTGACGAAATCGTGATCAATAAAACCGCCAGCGGGGTTTTTTCGACCACCAACCTCTATTACGTGTTGCGCAACATGGGAATCAACGCCTTGTTCGTGGCCGGCGTGTACACCAATGAATGCGTCTCCAGTACGGTACGGGTCGCTTGTGATCTCGGATTTCACGTGACCATGATCGAGGACTGTTGCACCACCGTGACGCCGGCACTGCACACCTTTTCCGTGGCAACGCTGAAGGACCGCTACTGCCGCGTGATCGACACGGATCAGGCCTTGGAGGAAGTGGGCCGGTACGTCCGGGATCTGCGCAAGCGCCAGATTGCCACTATGGTGCCCGATGATCGCCTCTACAACGCAGTGCCGGAAGGAGAACGCAAGGAGGCTTGAAGCGTTTCGCGCGTCCGCACATGGCGGCCGCGCCGCCCGTCAAGCGCCGGGGTGCTCCAGTTTTTCCGGCCGGAAGAACGAATAATAGAGGTAGAGCGCGACGCCGATGCAGATGGCGCTGTCGGCGACGTTGAACGCCGGCCAGGCGTACGTGCCGATGCGAAAATCCAGAAAGTCGATGACGTAGCCGTGGATCACGCGATCGGCCAGATTGCCGACAATACCGCCGCAGAGGAAGCCGAAGCCGATCTGGCCCGGCGTGGTGCGCAGGCCGAGCTGGTGGCGGAGCCTGTAAATGACGACAAGCGCGATCACCGCCAGCAGAGCCAGCCACATGCTCATGCCTTGCAGAATGCCCCACGCCGCTCCCGTGTTTCCCCAATGGACGATGTGGAAGAATCCCGGGATAACGGTGATGCGTTCGACTTCGAACTCAACCGTGAAATAAATCCACAGCTTGGATGCCTGATCCAGAACAAAGATGGCGAGCGCGAGCAGGAACAGGCGCTTGTAGTATCCCATTCGGTTGATCATCCAGCCGGCGCGGGATGGAAAGAGGTTTCGGCGGAAGGTCACGGCAGGAGGTTATACCAATCCTGGGTTTCCGGCGGTAGGTCCGTTCGGCCCGACTCTCTCCGCCCCATCCTGCAGAGCACCGGAGACGGTTCCATTCGTACAACGCGCGAGGCGTGCGGCCGGGCCGGATCGCCGGTACCCTGAAACATCGGAGAGATACGGGTTCGTCGTTTTTCCACTCACTCGTCGGGATCGTCGGACATGAACTCGTTGGAATCGCCGCCGGAGTCGAGGTAAGCGCCTCCGCGCTGATTGGGGCGCTTCTGATTCTTTTCGTACTCGACTTGGCCTTCCACCGAATACCGGGCGAACGGAACGGCCAGCAGTCGTTCCCTGGCGATCGGTTTTCCGGTGATCTCGCAGATGCCGTAGGTTCCCTTGTGAATGCGATGGATCGCGGCTTCGATTTCGGCCAGCGCTTCCTGCTCGGTGGAGACGAGGCTCAAGGCGAAATCCCGGTCGAATGAATCCGTGCCGGCGTCCGCCATGTGCTGACCGTAATTCGACAGGTTGCCACTGTCTTCTTTGGTGGACCGCTTGAGTGTGTCCTTGGTGTGCAGATCGAGTTCCGACAGGACGTGTTCGCGAAGCTCCATCAACAGATTGTAGTAGCGGGAGAATTTTTTCGGAACGTCTTCTTTTCTTCGCTCGATGGGATTGGCGGCCGCATCCGGACTGCGGCCCAGAATATCCGAGAGGGAAGCGGCGCCCAGGACGCGGGCGGGCGGCTTGGGATCCTCGGCCCGCGCGCTTTTCTTGGGTGCGGCTTCCGGTGCCGGCTGTGCGGGGCGGGATGTCTTGCTTTGGTCGGCGGCACTGGAACGGGCTTTGGCGATGGTTTGCGCCTCCTCCAGGGAGAAAGCGACCGGACGGCTCTTGGCGGCCGGAGCGCGGGGCGAGGTCCGGTTGCCCTCCGCCTTGGCGGAACCGGATGACTTTTCGTTGTTCGACGCGGTGCCTGGACTCGCAGCGGTCTTCTTGGCAGCGGGAGATTTCTTCTTCGCCGCGGGCTGCTTCTTCTTGGCCGAGGCGGCCTTTTTTGAGGGGGCTTTTCGCCGGGCGGCGGTCGATGTGCCCGCCGACGTTTTCTTGGCGGCATTGCTGCGGCTCGCTTTTTTCTTGGCGGTGGAAGCGACGGTTTTCTTGGCCGCGGACCGGGTGGTCTTTTTTTTCGCAGCCGCGGTTTTGCCCGCGGCTGATTTCCGTGCGGCTGTTTTCTTGGCCGGTGTTTTCTTTTCTGCTTTCTTTTTACTCATGGCACGACCTTTGAGGTTGGAGGCAAGTTGGTCACGGCGTCCGCACAGCGCGGACACATTTCGGTAGCCGTCGGTTCTTCATGCAAGCCGGTCACCCATCGCCAGCAGCGAGGACAACGGGTACCCTCGGCGTGTTTGACGTCGATGCCGAAAGCATCGTGTGACCCGAATTCAATGGAGACCGCGGATACGATGAAAAGTTCGGGTAAAAACGGTTCGTGGGCTTTCAAGAGCTTCTCTTCACGAGAACCGGAGTGCGCTTTCAGCGCAACGGCGGCTTCCAGCGATTTGCCGATTTTCTTTTTTTGGCGAGCGCCTTCCAGCTTATCGAGAACCAGGCTCCGTATGTGGAGCAGGGCTTCGATGTCTTCCGCCGCGCTCGATGCTTCCCACTCCGCCGGCACGGCGGGCCAGTCTTCGAGGTGGATCGGCCGCTGGAGAAAGTCGCGGTTGGCGCGGGCGTAGGACCATGCCTCGTCGGCGGTGAAGACCAGAACGGGAGCGAGAAGACGCGCCAGGCAATTGAAAATATCGTGAATTGCCGTTTGCGACGACCGCCTGCGGGGATCGTCGGCGGCCAGGGTGTAGAGGCGGTCTTTCAGGATATCGTGGTAGGCGGCCGACAGGGTGATCGTGCAGAACTGGTTGCAGAGCTGGTACACCCGTTGGAATTCGTAGGCTTCGTAGGCCGCGGTCACATGGCGGCACAGCTCGGCGGTCTTGGCCAGAGCCCATTGGTCGATCGCGTCGAGCGAAGCGTGGGCAACGCGGTGTTTGCCCGAATCGAAGTCGTAGAGGTTGGAAATTTGAAAACGAAGCGTATTGCGCAGGTTGCGATACGTGTCGGCCACGTGCCTCAGGATTTCCTCCGAGATGGCGGCGTCGTTCCGGTAGTCCAGGCTCGCCACCCAGAGGCGCAGGACGTCGGCCCCGTACGATTCGATCAGTTTCAGCGGAGAGACGACGTTGCCGGCGGATTTCGACATCGCGCGTCCTTCCGCATCGACGATGAACCCGTGGGTGAGAACGGTCCGGTACGGTGCGCGATCACGCGCGCCGATGGCGGTGAGGAGGGAGCTCTGAAACCAGCCGCGGTGCTGGTCGCTGCCTTCGAGATAGAGGTCGGCCGGGAAGTGCAGCCGCTCGTCCTGTTCCAGGACCGCCACATGACTGACACCGGAGTCGAACCAGACGTCAAGGATGTCGAACTCCTTTTCGAAGTCGGAGGGATCGGATTCCCCGGTTTCGTCGCAGCGGAAATCGTCGGGCAGGAAGTCGCCCAGTGGTCGCGTGTACCAGGCGTCGGTCCCTTCCTTTTCCACGACGTCGATGAAGCGCTCGATAACCCGAGGGTCGAGAATCGATTTTCCGGAACGCCGGGAGCGAACCGAGGGAATGGGGACACCCCAGTGCCGCTGGCGGCTCAGGCACCATTCCGGACGGCGTTCGACCATGGAGCGGATCCGCTCATAGCCCCACTGGGGAATCCACCGCACGGTCTTGTCGATCGCTTCGAGCGCCCGTTCGCGGACGCCGCGGCCGGCGAGATCCATAAACCACTGTTCGGTCGCGCGGAAGATAATCGGTTTCTTGCTCCGCCAACTGTACGGGTAGTCGTGCCGCACGGAGGTGTGTGCGAGCAGGTGACCGGTTTCGCGCAGCTTAGCGACAATGGCGTCGTTGGCTTCGAAAACGAAACGTCCTTCCATCTCGGGATAGTCCGCGGTGAAACACCCCTTTTCATCCACCGGCACGAACACCGGCAGCCCGTAGCGGGCGCCGATGGCGAAGTCGTCCGCGCCGTGGCCCGGGGCTGTGTGGACGCAACCGGTCCCCTGTTCCAGGGTGACGTGATCGCCGAGCATGACCAGGCTCTCGCGCTCGGGAAAAATCGGGTGTCGCGCGCGGGCGCGGTCGAACTCTCCTGCGGTGAAGGCGGCGACTTCGCGCGCGCCCTCGAGGTCGCAAGCGGAAAGGAAGGAGTCGGCGAGGCCGCGGGCGACGATGTAGTTGCGCCCGTCGGAAGCCTGCAGGGCGACGTAGGGCAGTTCCGGATGCAGGCAGACTCCGAGGTTCGCGGGCATGGTCCACGGTGTGGTGGTCCAGATCACGAAGGAGGCGTTGTCCAGTCCGGCCAGGGAAGGGTAGCGGCTCGGCTCGATCAGTTCCATAGCCACGTAAATCGAAGGGGATTCGTGGGGGTGGTACTCGATCTCGGCCTCGGCGAGTGCGGTGCGGAAGACCGGGTCCCAGTGTACCGCTTTGTGGCCTTTGCGGACGAGGTCGCGGCGGACCAATTCGAGCAGGGTCTTGAGGATGCCCGCTTCGTAGGTAGGTGAAAAGGTCAGGTACGGCTGGTCCCAGGCGCCCAGAATGCCGAGCCGCTCGAATTGCTCGCGCTGAATTTCGATCCATTTCGCGGCGTAGTCATGACAGAGACGGCGGAGTGCGGCGGGTTCCATCTCGTGGATTTTCTCGCCGACCTCGCGGAGCACCTGCTGTTCGATCGGCAGTCCGTGGCAATCCCACCCCGGGACGTAGGGCGTCCGGTTCCCGGCCATGGTCCTGTACCGAAGGATGAAGTCCTTGAGGACTTTGTTCAGGGTGTGACCCATGTGGATGTTCCCGTTCGCGTACGGGGGGCCGTCGTGAAGGATGAAAGCCGGGCGTTCGGCATTCTTGTCCTGGGTCGCCCGATAGAGCTCGATCGACTGCCAATGCGCCAGGCGTTCGGGCTCCCGGTCGACCAGTCTCGCCCGCATGGGAAAATCGGTCTTGGGCAGGTTGAGGGTTTCCTTCAGGTCCTTTGCCATGAGAAATTTAGAACAAAATGCGGCGCGGCCGCCGCCGAGAGCTTGGGAGGTCCTTTCGTTGCCATAAAAAGGGACAACCGTACGGATTTGCGGGGTCGTGGCAACTCCATTCGCTGGAAATGCCCGGAATCAAAACAGGCGGGGACCGGCCAGGCTGCCGGTCAGGAAGGCGAGTAGGAACACCGTCAGGATCACGACCAGAAGGACACACAGGGCGCCAAGTAAGGTGAAACAGGTTTTCAGCTTCGACAGGGAGCGGATCAGACTGAGTTGGTCCCCTTCCAAGTGCGCCTTTTCCGCGGCACGGGCGGATTGGAGGATTAGAATCCCCGCCCACAGGGGCAGCCAGGCGACGACGATCCCCACCAGGGAAGCGACCAGCCACAGCCCGGCCAGGAAGGACGCGACCGCGAGCAATTTCATCCAGTTGCGAGCCTCGTAAAGGGGTGCGCTGGTTTCTCTCGTTTGGTTTTCTTGATCGGTGGTCATGGGTGGTCCTTCGTCAGTGGGGTGGGCCGTTGTGCCAGATCAACACGTCAAAGTTTTCCCGGGAGATCAATCCCGTTGTCCACACGGTCGCCGTCGGCGGTGATGAAATATGCGGTGATTGGTCGTCCCGTGTGGAGCGTCCGACGGAATTCCGCGACTCGGGCCGTCGGCTGTCTTCAGGATTGCCTATCGCGGATCCAGGCGTTCAAATGGAGGTTAATCTGCCGAATCGAGGATGATACGACGATTTTGTTACCGGTTGGTGCCGGCTTTTCCGGTTTGCCTTCTCTTGCTAGGGGGGTGCGTGACGCGTTCCGACGACCGTTCCGCTCAAGGTGGCGCGGACGAAGCCCCCGGTTACGAAATCCGCGCCTCGATATCCGTTGAGGCCATGGAGTATTTTATGGCCGTGCAGCACGATCTTGTGGCCGGGGTTCTGGATGGAATCGAGGATCGGCTGGACGAGCCGGAGGAACTCCGGCGCTATTTGCGGGATGTGCGTGAAATCAATGAAGAGACCCGGCTCGACCGGGATGACGAATGGGCTTCCTTCGTTTCCCGCCTGCAAGAGGATGATGCCTTGTATTTGTTCGAATTCCGTGAGGATTACTACCAGGATTTCGGTATCCTGGTGGAGCGGAATGGAGAAATCGTGTTCCGCACCATCTGGGAAAGCGTCGCGCCGGAGGGATTCGAGCCGGAGAGCATTGGCGAAACCGAATTTGACCGGCTTTGAGCCGTAACATGTGCTGATTCGTTACACTGGCGACGTGGTTGCCGCACGGTTCGGCGTCTGAGTGTTTTTATGCATATTGTTGCATGGGAATTTCTTAAGAAATTGTTGTAAGCCGTGAAGGCGTGCCGTGTTCCGCTTGGCACGGAATCTGATAGTTGGGGCGGCAACGACTCAAGAAAACGAGTAAACGCACATCCACAGGAGAAAAGGAGTTACATATCATGAAAGACAGACACACGATAAGTTTGAAGCAGTCGGCCGGTGTCGCCATCGCGGCACTCGTCGCTTCCGCGCTGGTTCTCAACGCCCAGTTCTCACCTGAAGGCGGTGATGAACAGCCGGCCCAGCCCCAACAGGAGGTCCAACCTCATCCGCAACAGGAAGCTCAGCCTCAGCCCGAAGCGGAAC
Organism: Opitutales bacterium; assembly: GCA_007132315.1. Classification (GTDB taxonomy): domain Bacteria; phylum Verrucomicrobiota; class Verrucomicrobiia; order Opitutales; family T3Sed10-336; genus SLOW01. The sequence goes on along the minus strand of SLOW01000261.1, from coordinate 10,474 downwards.
CCGTTCCCGCGGAGCCCGAACCGAGGGAGGACATGGCCGAACGGGAGGGCGGCGAAAGCCTGGTCGATCTGATTAAAGCGGAGGAAAGCCTCGAACGGTTTGCGGGAATCCTGGAGCAGTCCGGGTACGCGGATCGTTTCGAAGAAGAGCTCAGTCAGCTCCACCACTCCGAGACGACGATCGTGGCGCCGCGGAATGAAGCCTTCGACGAACTCGACGACGAGGTGATCGAGAAGATGAAGGATCCGGAAAACCGTCTGGAGGTGGCGGAGATTATCGATGCGCACCTGTTTCCCCAGGGTCGCACCGCCGAGGAAATGACCGACGCGCCCGCGCTGTTCAATTACCGAGCCCAGAACGTGTCCGCCGAAGCGGATGAGAACGGCGAAGTTCGCCTGAGCACCGAGGACGCCGAGGTTGAAATCGTCGAGGCCGACCTGGAGGCCTCCGACGGCTACGTGCATGTGGTCGATGGGTTCCTGATGGCTTCGATCGACGCCTCTCATTTCGAACGGATGGAGCATGTGCCCGAAGCTCCCGGCGCCGGGGAGCGTGGAGGCGGCGTGCTCGAACAGCCGGAACAACCGGAGGATGCCGGGGACAGTCCCTGGTAAACCCTGATGTTGCAAAAATCGCAGAAGTTCGGCTGGCAAGGCGGACCCAAAACCGGCGCAGGGATAGTACTGGAGTACGTGAGCAAGCCGGTTGCGGGGCCAACGCCGCCACGGCGGGCTTGTGCGATTTAGTGTTCTGGTAAACCCCATTTATTGTGAGGTTTTGAAAATCGCCAAAAATTTTCAAAACCTTTTGGGAAAAAGCATCTTATATGCCGTTTGCCCGAACACGTTTGCAACGTTAGGGTAAAGTTCGTCCGGAAACACGCGATTTATCGGGGAATCTGCCGGTCTCGGGAATGACAGAATCCGACCGGTCCCGATAGCCAACGAGACAGACAGAAAACAGCCAGCCGGCGGCCGGTTTTCCCAGGGGAAACCGGCCGCTTCTGTTTGGAGCGCACCCGACAAAGCGCGCAAACCCTCAAAATAATCGTTGACCCCTGTGTGAAGAATGCGCTTGCTTAACCGTTTCCCTACGGGGATGATTCAAGTCTTTCGACATTATGGCAATTGAGATTAAAGTACGCAAAGGAGAACCGATGGAGCGCGCCATCAGGCGGCTGAAGAAGCGATTGGATCGCGAAGGCGTGATCAAGGACGCCCGTGCCAAGCGCTTTTTTGAGAAGCCCTGTGAGGTCCGGCGCCGCAAGCGCAAAGTGGCGGCATTTAATGACATGTTGCGCAACCGGCGCAATAGTTGAGTCGCCGCGGGATCGCGGCTCTCTGCCGAATGGCATTCCCGGAGCCGGCGGCACCGGGAAATTTGCCTTCCCTAACTGATACCCGTATCCGGCCATGCCTGTTTCCCTGTCGACAAGTTGGTGTTCAGGCCGTCACAAAGATGGTTATGAGATGGTTAAGGAGATGGTGGATCTCGGGTTCGAATATATCGAGCTCAGCCACGGAATCCGGGTCTCCCTGGTGCCGGGAATCCTCCAGGCGCTGCATGAGAAGATCGTCAAGATTTCTTCCGTTCACAACTTTTGCCCGCTGCCCAACGGGGTCCAGCATCCCGCCCCGAATCTCTTCCGCCCGTCCGCGATAAGCGGCCAGGAGAGCCACCTCTGGTTCCGGCACACCCGCCGCACCCTGGAATTCGCCGAACGGGTTAAGGCGCCGTTGATGGTCACCCATCTCGGCTCGATTTCATTCTCTTTCGGTTCGCCGGTGAAGAAACTGAAGGCGGCCCGTCAGCGGGCCGGCGAGAACCCGCTCGACGACGCCCGCTACTGTCGGGTGCTGGAAAAGACCCGGGCCAAACTCCGCAAGCGCATGCCCAAGTACTGGAATCAAGTGCTGAAAAACTTGGAGAAGACCATTCCTTTGGCGGAGGAAAACCGGGTGAAGATCGCGGTGGAGAACCGCGAGGGCATGGCCGAGTTGCCGCTCGACGACGATTTCAACGAATTGTTCGGCGAACTGTCTTCCGAGGAGCACGTGGGTTACTGGCACGACGCCGGACACGCCCAGATCAAGGAACAGTACGGGCTGATCGAGCACGAGACGCTCCTGCTGGAAAACGGGCACCGGCTGTTGGGGTTTCACTTGCATGACGTCACCGCCGACGGCGAAGACCATCAGGCGATCGGAACCGGGGTCGTCGATTTCGACATGATCGCCCGCCATATCCGGCCGGAGCACGCGGTGATCCTGGAATTCAGTCCGAGCCTGGAACCCAAGCAGGTGGTCGAGTCGCGCGCCTTTGTCGAAAGGCTCCTGGCCGAACGGGTCTGAACACGTCCAAGGGATGTGTTGTCGGACGTGGACGGTAGCCTGAGTTCGACACGCTGCCAGGTTATTGATTGTTTCCCGGTCTTTTCCCGCTTAGACTTCCCGCATGAGTTTCATCAGCATTCTCCCGGACCAGGTGGCCAATCAGATCGCCGCCGGGGAGGTGATCGAGCGGCCGGCCGGGGTGGTCAAGGAATTGCTGGAAAACAGCCTGGACGCCGGAGCCGGCCGCGTGGAGGTGGCGTTTCGTCACGGCGGCCGTTCCTATATGCGGGTCGAGGACGATGGGCGGGGCATGGGACGCGACGACGCTTTGCTGGCACTCGAGCGTCACGCGACCAGCAAGATTCGGGAGGCCCGCGACCTCGACGTCATCGCCTCTTTCGGTTTCCGCGGCGAAGCACTTCCCTCCATCGCCAGCGTCTCGCGTTTCCTGCTGAGAACCCGGGCGGAGGGAGATGCCTCCGGAACGGAGATTGCGATCAACGCGGGCCGGATCGTCCATGTGCGCGAATGCGGCATGCCCCCGGGCACCCGCATCGAGGTGAGTCACCTCTTCAATTCCGTCCCGGCGCGCCGCAAATTCCTCAAGACCGACCCCACCGAAGCCGGGCACATCGTCCACTGCGTGCGGTTGTACGCACTGGCCCATCCCGACAAGGCCTTCACTCTGGTCGAGAACGGTCGTGCGCATTTTCAGTCGCCGCCGTGTGAACGGCTGGGCGACCGGATCGGCGAAATCTTCGGAGAAAAACGGCTGGCCGATTTGCTGGAGGTCGAAGCGGCCGACGGGGACCTCCGCCTCCGCGGCTTCATCGGCAAACCTGGGGTGGGCCGAACCACGCGCCACGAGACCCTGGCTTTTGTGAATCGCCGCCCGGTGGAAAGCCGTACCTTGACCTACGCGCTCCTAGAGTCCTATCACGCCTCGCTGGAAAAAGGGCGTTATCCGCCGGCGTTCCTGTTCCTGGATATTCCACCGGCGGCGGTGGACGTCAACGTACACCCGGCCAAACGGGAAATCCGGTTCCGGGAGGAGGGCCGGGTGCGCCGGTTCGTCATCAACGCCGTCCTGCGCTGCCTGGAAGGCGCCAAACCGGCGGCCGGCCCCGCTCCGGAGCCGGCGCGAACCGTTTCCCCCGGGAGTCCCGAAGCGCCGGGCTCCCTCGCGCCGGCGGCGGGCACACCGGCTCCGCGGCCGGTCGCGCGTTCGCGTCCGCGGCCGGTCGCTTCCGAAACGGCGCCGTCTTCCCGGAGTCCCGCCGCCTCCGCTCCCGACGACGAGGAGCCGGCCGACGGTTCCGGTCTCGACTGGCGGTTTCTCGGGTTGGCCCACGGCCGCCTCGCGGTTTTCGAAACCGATGCCGGCCTGGTGCTGCTCGACCGCCGGGCCGCTCACGAGCGGATCGCCTACGAGGACATTCTGGAGCAGTACGAGCGCGGATCCGTGCCGGTACAGTCGCTGCTCTTTCCCGTGCCGCTGGAAGTCGATGCCCTGGAGGCCGGTCTGATCGACGAGCACGGTGCTTTTATGCGCGGGAACGGGTTCGAACTGGCTCCGTTCGGACGGAATTTTTTCCGCATCGAAAGTGTGCCCGCCTGGCTCGAACCGGAAGCCGTGGAAGGGTTTCTGCGGGATTTGATCGGGCTGATGAAAGAGGACAACATTCCAGGCGACCGCTCCCTCGCCCGCGAGCGTCTCGCGCGGCTGGCGGCTTCCCGCGCCGTTCGGGTGAGCGACCGCACCGGCGAGAAGGAGGTCCGCCGCCTGGCCGAACGCTTGCTGGCATGCGAGCAGCCGCTTACCAACCCCCGGGGGCGTCCGACCCTGATCGAGATCGGTCACGGCGAACTGGAAAAACGGTTCGGCCGACGTTGAACGGGGGGCGCGGTGGAGATTGCGGGCGGCGGTTCGGAATGGTACAAGGTCATCGATGAGAAACGTCCTTCTGGAAGACGTGAGCCGGAGCGAAATCGCGCGGACCCTTCGCGAAACGGGGACGCGTCCCCTGATTCCGCCGCGCGAGGATCCCTGCTGGCGGGACGAAGCGGTGTGTTTTCCGGTGGACCGCTGGTTGGCGGAAATCCGCGCCCAGGCCGTCCGCCACGCCGGCGAGCCGCTGCCGGAGCTTACCGACGACCTGTACGCCGATTTCGCCCGAACCGGCCGCCGGCGTCTTTTTGAGGAAGTGTACTTCGAGAGACGCCGCCGCCTGGGCGATGTCGCCGTCACCGCGCTCTTCGCCCCCGAGGGCGAGGAGCTCGAACAGTGGTTGGCGCTGCTGCTGCCGTGCGCCGAAAGCATTCTGGAGGAGGAATCCTGGGCGCTGCCGGCCCACGTCAAGGATCCGTCCGGCAAGGATCCGCTCGAGATCGACCTGTTCGCCGCAGAGACCGCCAACCTTCTGGCCGAATTGCTCACCGTATTCGGCGACGATATTCCTGCGCCCCTCGAACGCCGGATCCGGGAACGCCTTCGCCGCGAGATTTTCGCCAATTATCTGGAACGGGGGGAGGAATTCCCGTGGACCGGAGCAACCCATAACTGGAACGCGGTGTGTCACCAAGGGGTGGTGGGGGCGGCCCTGGCGATCGAAGAGGATGTCGAACTGGTCGCGGAGATCGTGCGCCGCGCCGGACGCGCCCTGCGGCTGTTTCTGGGCGGGTTTTCCGACGAGGGGGGCTGTTCCGAGGGGCCGGCGTACTGGAATTATGGATTCGGCTGGTTTTCGGTCCTGAACGAACAACTCGAGACGCGGACCGGCGGCCGTCTTACGCTTTTTGAAGGCGATCCGCGCATCCGGGAGATCGCCCGCTTTCCCTGCCGTGTTTCGCTGGCCGGGGGGTGTGTGGTGAATTTTTCCGACAGCGAACCGAAGGCCGATTTCCGGCCTTCCATTCTGCAATACCTCGGAGAACGTTTGGACGACGACGATCTGCGGGATGAAGCCCGTTACCGGTACGCCGAGCTGGGAACGGAGAGCTTTCCCCAAGGGGGGATCCGCGAGGATCTCTTTCACCATGTGCGCCTGTTTCTCTATTGTCCGGACGACGTGCCGCCGGAGCCGGAGGAACCTCCGCGCGAGGACTTTTATTTTCCGCGGCTCGGTGTTCTCGTCGCCCGGGGTCACGGCCGCGGAGATATCCCGGTCGAATTCGCGGCCAAGGGCGGTGACAACGCCGAACACCACAACCACAACGACTGTGGCAGTTTCCTGTACCACGCCGGCGGCCGCCGCTTCGCCGTCGAAATCGGATCGCCGGAATACGACCGGGATTATTTCGGAGACCTCCGCTACACCTGCCTCGCTGCGCGGTCCCTGGGTCATTCCGTTCCGAGGATAAACGGATGCGAGCAGCGGGCCGGGCAACCGTACCGGGCCGAGGTTGTCGAGGTGGACCGCGCCGGAGACGCTGTGGTGTTCCGGCTCGACCTCACCCGGGCCTATCCTCCCGCGGCCGGCTGTGTCCGGGTGTTGAGGACGTTCCGTTTCGACCGGACGAGGGGCTGGCTGGAAGTCGAGGATACCTGCGCATTGACGGAAGCGGCCACCTGGGAGAGCGCGCTGGTGACGGACGCGTCCGTCGCGATCGACGGCGATGCCGTTTTACTCGACCGGACGGAGTGCCGGGTGCGTGTCGACCCCGGGTCGGGAACCCGCCTGAACGCGGTGGAATCCTATGCGTGGCGCACGCACGCGGGCGAGCCGGCGACGGTGCGCCGAATCGTTTTCGTTCCGGAATCCCTCGAATCCCGGACCGCTGTTCGCTTCACCCTCGGTTTGGTTTGACACCGAAGATCCTGTTTGGCGGCCCGTCCCGGCACGACCTTTCCGGGAAATTCGGTGATAAAACGGTGACGATGACGCGGGGCGGTTGACAGAACCGGCCCTGGCCCTCTAGCGTACAGGCGTGAGCGAAACGGCCATATTGCGGCACGTGTTGGTGCTCAACCGCTGCTGGCAGGCGGTCAATATTGTGACCGCCCGGAGGGCGTTCAGTATGCTCTTTCAGGACAATGCCCGCGTCATTTACACCGACGACGATTCATTCCGCGTGTTCAATTCCTTCGAATGGCTGGATTTCTCCCGCCAGGATCCTCCGCTCGACCGGATGGATTACGTCCAGACGGTCAACGAACGGATCCGTCTGCCGCGGATCATTCTCCTGAACGCGTTCGACCGCATTCCGAGAAAGGAGATCAAATTCACCCGCAACAATGTGTTCGAGCGGGACAAGAACTGCTGCCAGTACTGCGGGGACGAGTTCGAACGCGCCGACCTCAACCTGGATCACGTGATCCCTCGCGATTACGGTGGAAAAACCACTTGGGAGAACGTGGTTTGTTCCTGCATTCCCTGCAATATCCGCAAGGCGAATCGTCTCCCCCACGAGGCGGGGATGCGTTTGATCCGCAAACCCGGACGTCCCAAATGGCGCCCGTTTGTCAGTATCGTCGTCGGTAATCCGGCCTATGAAGCCTGGAAACACTTTCTCGACGCCGCCTACTGGAACGTGGAGCTCAAAAACGACTGATCCGGCCGATCCCACGCCCCCCAGGTCGTGACACAGGCATTCCCGCCTGTGGATCCCAAGATACTCGTGCGGCCATGCGGAATCGCAGGGTGGAGCCGCCTTTCCAGGCGGCGATGATCGAGCGCCATTTTGCCTGGCCTGAGCCCGGAATATTTCCTATGCCTTCGAAGGCAAAGGTTCCGATTGTCTGACCTTTCGGCTCTTGGTATAGCTCATTTCCGACACGCTCGCAAAGACACGGATACGCATCCGCGCTCGACTATTCGGCTTGCCGACGACCGGGAGGGGGCGGTCGGGAATCGAGCCATTCGAGATCGACAGGATAGACAAGCGCACGTTCATGGATTCAGGAAAGCATTCGTTTCGAACTTATAGGGAAAAATCAGAAAGGCGTGGCAATGCGGATTCACGCGAGGAATGTATTGTTCTTGTGGAACCATATTTATGGGTCTATGGTTCAACAATGAAAACCACTCTCGAAATTTCCGATGCTCTTATCGAAAGGGCTAAATCGGTCGCGCTGAAGCGCCGGACGACCCTGCGGTCCCTGGTCGAGCGCGGCCTTCAGCGGGAACTCGATGCCGTCGAACACAAAAACATCGAACAGATGCTGACTGGTTTGTGCGACCTCAACCACGGACTGTGGAAAAACATCGACGCCGATACTTACGTCCGGGAGGAACGATCCTGCTGGAACGAATGAAGGTCTTTTTCGACACGAACCTGTTCATTTATCTCTGGGACGATGCCAAATCGTCAAGGGGGCGGAAGGTCCGCCGGATTCTTCGGGCCCTGCACCGTACCGAAGGAGACTTGGTCACCTCCACCTTGTCACTCGCCGAAATTCTGGTTCATCCCATGCGAAAGCGGGCGCATGAAGTGATTGAAGCCTACATCGAACGATTTCAGCGCCTGGAACTGGTCTCCTTCGACGCGACCTGTTCGTTATATTTCGCTGAGATTCGCGCACGGCACTCCACGATTAAGCCGCCCGACGCCATCCAGCTTGCCTGCGCCCGGCGCGCCGAATGCGATTGGTTCCTGACCAACGACGGACGCCTTTCGAACCTCAAAATATCCGGCATTGGTCACTGCGCATCGTTCGAGGCGTTTCCTGAAAAGTTTTAGAGCGGATTGGTTATGAGCTCCCTTCTTGTAGGCTGTTGACATGTCGATCGCCGCAATTCTCACTTGCTCCGGGAAGGCCCGGTGAACACTCATTTGCGCGACAAAACTTCCGATGTTGTCGCCCTTCGCCTCCGGACTCATCATTGGCTTCCTCTCCTCGGCGGAACTTCTCCGGAACTGAAATGCATCGCCAACCTGGATTGGGTATTAGAAAAAAGTCAATAAAAGGTGTTGACTCATAAGATGAGCTGATCGATGTTTCTGTCAGAACAGGCACTCCATGAGCGAGGTCCTCTTAGTTGCAAAGGAGGCGCACGATCGAGAGAAACGTGTCGCCGTGGTTCCGGCTGGAGTCGGAGCTTTGGCGGAGCTTTCGTTCGAAGTTCGGGTTGAGAAAGGGTGCGGTGCGGCGGCGGGGTTTCCGGACGCGGCTTATGCCCAAGCGGGAGCGGTGATCGTGGAATCGGACGAGGAGGGGATTCCCCGGGCCGATGTGGTGCTTCGGGTGCGCGAACCGCGGCGGGAGGATTTGCGGCGATCGAAGCCGGGAGCTTTCCAGGTGGGGCTGTTGAATCCGTTTCGGGAAAACGGGTGGGTCAAATTTTTGGCCGATTCGGGAGGGGCGTCGATTTCGCTGGAGTTGATTCCTCGCACCACGATCGCCCAGGCGATGGACGTCATGAGTTCCCAGGCCAATCTGGCCGGGTATGCGGGGGTCATGTTGGGCGCCCGCAGGTTGGGTCGCGTGCTGCCGATGATGACGACGCCCGCCGGGACGTTGGTGCCGGCCCGGGTCTTTGTTCTGGGTGCGGGAGTTGCCGGCATGCAGGCGATCGCCACGGCGAAACGGTTGGGAGCACGGGTGCAGGCGTTCGATCCCCGCCCGGGCGTGGCCGAGCAGGTGCGGTCGCTCGGGGTACGGTTCTTGGAGATGAATCTTGGGGAGGTACGGGAAGCCGGAGGTTACGTCGGTGAGCTGACCGCGGATCAACTGAGTGAACAGCGGGAAGGAATGCTCAAGGCCCTGCGCGAGAGCGATTTGATCATCACGACGGCGCGCGTCTTTGGCAGGCCGACGCCGCGCCTGATCACGGCGGAGATGTTGAAGCGGCTGCGCCCGGGCGCGGTGGTCGTGGATCTCGCCGCCGGTTCGGGCGGAAATGTCGAGGGCAGCGAACCGGGCAAGACGATCGTCACCGCCAATGGGGTGGCGCTGATTGGGAACGATCCCATGGAATGTGAAGTCGCCCGGGACGCTTCGATGCTGTTCAGCTCAAACCTCATACAATTTTTGCGTCACATCCGATTGGGCGCGGCAGCGGGACCTTTCTGGAAATGGGATGACCCGATTCTGCGGTCGTGCCTTCTGACCCGGGACGGAAAAGTCGTCAATCCACGTTTGAACGGCAGTTAGAACTGTTCCGGCTAAACTGTAATTATCCTGTGGATACCTTGATTCTGCTCTTGTTTGTCTTCGTTCTGGCGACGCTTCTCGGCTTCGAGTTGATCTCCAAGGTGCCGTCGCAATTGCACACCCCGTTGATGTCGGGGGCGAATGCGATTTCCGGCATAACCATCATCGGCGGATTGTTGGCGGCCGGATCTTCGATGCAGACGGCTGGTATGCTCGTTCCTGTTTTGGGCTTTCTCGCACTGGTTCTGGCGGCGATCAACGTCACCGGCGGATACCTGGTGACAGCCCGCATGCTGGCTATGTTTGGCAAGAATCGCAAGAAAGGCGAACCGTGACCGACACCGCCGTCAATATCGGTTACATTTTCGCCGCGATTCTTTTCATTCTCGGGATCAAGCGCCTTGGCAGCGTCAGGACGGCACGCAATGGAAACCGTTTGTCGGCGGCGGGGATGTTGGTGGCGGTGTCGGTCACGCTCTTCGACCGGCAGATCGTGTCGTTCCCGTTCATCCTGGCCGGTTTGGCGATCGGCGGTCTGATAGGGGCGGTGATTGCGCGCAAGGTCCGGATGACCGCGATGCCGCAAATGGTGGCGCTTTTCAATGGATTCGGCGGATTTGCCAGCCTTCTGGTCGCTGTGGCCGAAGTGGGAAAGTACCGGTTCGGGGCGCTTTCGGATCCGTTGGCCGCTATTGCGCTTCCTGTTTTTCCGGCGACGGCGGCAACCCTGGCGGTTTTGATCGGTGGAACGACCTTTACCGGGAGTGTGGTGGCTTTTTGCAAACTGGCGGGAAAGATTTCCGGCCGGCCGTTGCTGTTCCGGGGGCAGAAGGCGTTAAACGGGCTACTGCTGGCAATGGCGGGCGCGGCGTTGGTTTCGTTCGTCTGGGTGGATTCGATCGGTTCCGGATTCGGCTGGTTGCTGGCGGGGGTCGGTCTGGCGTTGATTCTGGGTGTGCTGGTCGTGATTCCGATCGGCGGGGGAGACATGCCGGTGGTTATCGCGCTCTTGAACAGCCTGTCGGGGCTTGCCGCCGCCGCGACCGGG
>SLOW01000295.1 GCA_007132315.1 Opitutales bacterium | reverse complement strand
TCCCGAAATGGCGGTCGCACAGGCGCGCCACGCTCTCCGGCGTGATGGCATAGCGGCCGTCGAGGTTGTCGATCGTCACGAAATCGTTACCCGCCCCGTGCATCTTGGTAAACGCGATCTTCATGACATGGCCGATACAGCAACAGGTTCTTTCGGTCCATCCATAAATAGCCGTGGACCGCACGGCGGCGCTTTAGCACGACAGACTCCCGGAGTCCAAAAAACCGAAACCTGTTGCAGTTGCGTCAGGTTTTGCAAGCCCCGCCACAGGAAGAAAAGATGGTCTTCTCTAACCTCGCGCTTCGTCCACTTTGCGAGCTTTGCGGTCAAACTCTCGCGTAATGAGCCCCTCCTTCCCTTCCCCGGCCCGGGGGATTCCGCCTCGGACTAGAGGCCGATTTCCCTCATTTCGGTCGTACTGTTGCCTGCAGAATCGGTGATGGTGAGCTTCACCTCGTACGTCTCACCGTGGCCGTCGCGCTCGCGGAGTTCGTGCTCGCCGCTCGCCTGTTCGCCGGAGACGGAGGAGGTTTCCGAATCGATTACGTTACCATCGAGGATCAGTGCCGTTTCGACCGAATCGAGCTGTCCGCCCTCGTGGGAGACTACCCACTCGACCCGAACCCGCGCCCAGCGCGGATTGCTCGTGTCCGTGAGCTCGAAGGTGTGGATTGTGGGAGCCTCGAGCTCGGCGACGGTGAGCGTGCCGGTGCCGGAGTCGTCCTCGGTGTGGACCGAATAGGTGTACTCGCCGGTCTCTTCGGGCCCGTCGAAGGTGAAGGTGAGGGTGGTGGCTTCGCCGCCCCCGAGCGTAACGCCTTTCGACTCTGTTAAGTCCCCCTCGAACCGAAACTCGACGGTCTGGGTACCGTCTTCGTCGCCGGTATTGGTAATGGTCGCCTCGACGGTGACCGACTCCCCGGGCTCGGATTGGACCTCGCCGTCGAGTTCGGTAACGGCAAAGAAGGCGGGTTCGGGGTCGGTCGGCATTGCCGCTTCGACGGCCCGGTCCGCCCGCACCAACCCGTAACCTTCGCGATTTTCGCCCCAACCGAGCGACTCGGCGGTATCGGCGAGGACGGAGCGAACCGCATCGTTCTGAAATTCCGCATCGTGGGTTTCATATAGCGTGGGATTGGTCGCCCAGACAAGCGCCGCCACCCCGGCCACATGAGGCGCCGCCATGGAGGTACCGCTCCATCTTGCGTACTCGTCGCCAGGCAGCGTGCTCAAGATATCCGCCCCCGGAGCGGTCAACTCCAGGTTCGGGCCGGTGCTCGACCAACTTGGGCGGCGGTCGTTTTCGTCCGAGGCGGCCACCGCGATCACCGAGTCGTATTTCGCCGGGTAATGGAGCGAATCGTTGTTGCCGCCCGGATTGCCGTCATTTCCGGCGGCTGCCACAAGGAGATGTCCGTAGCCATAGTACGCTTCATCGCAGGCATTCCGGAGGGTTTGCGAGTCCGAACTCGTGCCGAGGCTCATGTTCAAAATCTCGATAAAGTTTCCGTCTCCGTCGCCTTGTTCGACGACCCATTCGATGCCTTTCACGACCGATGAAATCGTTCCGCTGCCGTTATCATCGAGCACTTTGACTGCATACAGCCCGACTTCGTGGGCCACCCCGACAACGCCGCGATCGTTGTCCAATGCGGCGATGGTTCCAGCTACGTGGGTTCCGTGCCCGCTTCCATCGCTTCCCCAAGGAGTGCCATCGATTGTGTTGACTCCTCCTGTAACCGTCAGGTCCTCGTGGTTTTCATCGATTCCCGTATCGAGCACGGCGACGGAAATTCCGTCCCCGGTCGAGGCGCTCCAGGATTGTGGAGCCTCAACCCGTTCGATCCCCCAGGGAGTCGTCTGTGAAAGTGCGAACACTTCGGCGTCAGGTTCGACGTACCGGATGTTCGGATTGCGTTCCAGCGCTTCCGCGGCCCGGTCGGGAATTGTCGCCGCGACCACGGGCACCAGCCAGAAAGAGTGGCGCACTTCGCCCCCGTGCGCGCGGATGAGAGCGTCCTCCGCCGCCCCCGGAAACACGTCGAAACCGATCAGCACATCCCGTTCGGTCGCGGGCTCCCCCGGCCCCGACGGGGCGTTGGCAAAAGACCCGGGCGCCGCCGCAAATAGCACCAGCCCGATCACGCCCAGGCAAACGGTCAGAATTTTTCGAGTCGTCATGGCCCGCCCTGGCTTTCAAAAGTTGTTGTTTTCAAGTCACCTACGCCAAGACGCGCAACAGGTTGTTAAATGCCGGAAACAGGTTTGCCTAATAATAGGCCAATGCGTGTTTAAATGTCGATCGGGGAAACCCTGAAATTCGGCATCCTACGCCGGAATCAGTTCCGCCACGTCCTGTCTTCGCCGAAACGGAGCTGGTCGAGCTGGCTGGCCACGGCCGTGGCCAGCCGCAGTGGTAGCGGGTATCGATTGAGTCGCGGCGGGTCGACGCCTTGTTGAGCGTGCCGACGGTCCGGTTCACCACGCCTCGATCCGTTCGGCGAGGCGGGCTAGATCCTGTTTTTTGCCATCAGGAAGGTTTTGTAGGCTTCCATGGTTATGAAGGCTCCGAGGATCGCCATCCAGAGCGGCGTGATGGGGAGGGTGCGGCCTATTTCCGGATTGATGTGGCCGATGAGACCAAAAGCAACCATCAATCCGCCGAACCCGAGGCCGATGGCAGCCGAGTAGCTGATGGCACGGGCGCGGGGCATGAAGTACCAGAGGACCGCCTGCAGAATCTGGCCGCCGTCGAGCGGGTAGGCGGGGATCATGTTGAAGAGGAATAGGAGGATGTTGATGTACACGAACCAGTTGAGGTACATCACGATCGCCTCCCCCGCTCCGACCGCGCCCGCTGCCAGCAGTGCGCCGATGCCGAGGGGAATCAGCGCCAGATTGACCAGGGGCCCCGCCGCAATGGTCCAGAGCAGTGCGGACGGGCGCGGCGGGGGTTGGACGAAAGCGATGCCGCCGAGGGGCCAGAGGACGATGTGGCCGACGTGGCCGCCCACCGACCGGCAGGCCAGGGCGTGGCCGTATTCGTGCAGCACGACGACGCCGAACAAGGTTCCGAACAGGAGAAGAAACAATGCGGGGTTGTCGCCCCCGAAGAGTTGGAAAAAGATCAGCAGAGCGATGAACCACGACCAGTGGACGTACACATCGATTCCCAAAGCCCGGAAAATTCGCCACGAGCCGCTCATGTCTCTTGTCATATATGGGAATATCGAAGGATCCTCGCGGTTTTGTCGAGTGGCTTTCGGGTCGAATGGCCGGTTTGGCGAGGGAACCTTTTCCCGGGTTCGCCGGGCCCCCTGCGGCCGGGCACCGCATGAAGCTCGCCGGCGCCTATGCCGCCGCATTGCTTATCCGGGAGAAAAGAAGACCACTCTTCTCCCTCCCTTCCCGCTCCTCACGAAGCGGCGTGCAAGAGAAAGTCGATGGCGGTGCCTGTACGTTCGGGGCGATTGACAGGAAAATCTGTTGTTCAACGAGAACCGACGGACGCATCAATACAGTTGCGGGGCGTTCGCCAACGCCTTGCCGCCGACGATGCGGATGTTCTTTCGGTTGTCGCGCCATTTGCCGAGGGCCTCCGCCTCGGCGGCGAAGAGTTCGTCGATGACGGCGTTCGCGGTGGCGATCGAGTTGACCAGCGGATCCATCGCCAGGGCGCGGGTCAGCAGGGCTTTGTCCCGCTGAACGATCGCTTCGACTGTGACTTCGTGCACGTCGAGGATTTGCATCTGGAGTCCCCGCAAGCCGAAGGGGAAATCGCCGACCGGGAGCGGCTTCGGCCCGCCGGCGCCCACCACGCATTCCATTTCGAGAAAAGCGTCGCCGGGTAGATTGCCGACGGGTCGTCCGCCGGTGGTGCAGTCGCTGTTGGGCCGGTTGATGAAATGGGTTCGTTGGTCGTCGGTGACGATGGAGTGGATGATTTCGGTGGCGACGTCGGAACCGGTTTTTTGGTGAAACTCGGCAATCGGTGTTGATCCGGTCACATAGCCATTCACGTCATCCCACATTGCGGCGGTGACTTCGGTGCGTTTGTCGGAGTCGAAGATGGCGAGAGGAGGGATCGCTTCCTGCAGCGCGGCCCGCCTCCGAGCCTCAACCCTCGGCCTTCTCGCGGCTCTTGCGGGAACGCACGACGAGGTTTTCCCCTTTGTAATAGGCGATACTGTGGGCCGGGATCGATTCCATCAGCCAGACGTTGGCGCCGACGATGGAATCGGCGCCGATGCGGGTTTCGCCGCCGAGGATGGTCGCGCCGGAGTAGATGGTGACCCGGTCCTCGATGTCGGGATGGCGCTTGATGCCTTTGACGATCTTGCCCTCGGGATCGACTTTGAACGATTTCGCCCCGAGGGTCACCCCTTGGTACAGCTTGACGTGGGAGCCGATGGTGGTGGTTTCTCCGATCACCACACCGGTGCCGTGGTCGATAAAGAAATGCGAACCGATCCGCGCGCCGGGATGGATGTCGATGCCGGTTTGCCGGTGGGCGTACTCGGTGAGCATCCGTGGCAGCAGGGGGATGTCGCGTTCGTAGGCGACGTGGGCGATGCGCTGCAGGGAAATGGCGAAGATGCACGGATAGGCGAGAATGATCTCTTCGTAGCTCCGGGCCGCCGGATCGCCGAGGTACGCGGCTTCCACGTCCGTCTGCAGGAGCCGCCGGATGGGCGGGAACGCGGCCAGGATCCCTTCCGCTTCGGTTTCCGCGTCGCGCCGCGCGGAGATGTCCGCCTCCGCCACCAGGCACTTCCGGATTTCGCGTGTCAGCTTGCCGTGCAACTGGCTCAGGCGCTGCTCGAGCAGGTCTTCGAGCCGCTCGCGGGGAAATTCGTTGTGACGAAAGAACCCCGGAAACATCAGGTGAATCATGTCTCGAGCCAACGCGTCGATGGCTTCCTGAGAGGGCAGGTTCGGGCCGTCCAGATGATTGATCCCCCCGTCGCTGACGAAGGACTTCAGAAGCTGTTGTTTGGTTTTTTCCAGAGACATGGGACCGGGGCCGACAACGTGGCGGAGACTTTTAAAAGAGTGAGTCTGACACGGAGCGACCGCCGGCGCAAGGCGCAAGCGAAGCGGGGGCGGCCGCGATCGTGACCGCGACTCGCCGACCGCCGCGAAGCGCCATTTCGGCACCGCGGAGCAATAGACTGAAGATCGGGCGCGGCGTGACCGGGAAAACGAGGGGTGCTCAGGAGGGGACTCGAACCCCTACACCTTTCGGCATACGCCCCTCAAGCGTACGTGTCTACCAATTCCACCACCTGAGCTTGGAAAAACCAACATGCACGGGCATTCTGCCTCACGCAACCCGAAAATGCGCCGGTGTGGCATCCCTTCCCGACGTGATTCCCGGAATGTCGTGACGCCGAGGGGGCGGGTCATTTCATGCTTTCATTGAGTCGATTTTTCGTTTTATTCTCAGTTCTTCTTTTCGGTATTGCTTGCCTGGAACCGGTCTCTCAGAGTGGCCCATGGAGAGGGTTGAGATGGAAGAACAAGAAAACACACCCCGATCGGACGCTTCCGGGTCGGAAAAAGTCGATCTGACTCAACTGCAGTCTCTGGATTTTGGGCCGAACTGGTCCGAGAAGCCCCCTTTTCACGTTGGCGGCGGCCGCCGCGGAGACGGTCAGCGCCGGGATCGCGGCGATCGTTCCGTTCCCCGGCCGAGCGGTCCGCGCCGCGACCGGCGAAAAGCGGACCGGCCCGACGGCCGTCGCGAGCGCGATCGCTGGCCGGCCCGCGACGCGCGGCCGTTCGAGCCGACGGTGGCGGTGCAGATCGTCCCGGAGGAGAACGGATTTCACGCGGTGTGTCAGGCGATGCGGCAGGCCTGCCACACCTACGAGCTGTTCGAGATCGCCCAGCTCATTCTGGCCAAACCGGAACGTTTCCTGGTCGAGTTAAAGTGCCTTCCGCCCCGTGAGGGAGAGGAGCCTTCGGTCTTTCACGTGGCGGTTCCCGACGACCTCCCGTTTGAAACCGAGGAGGAAGCCGTGAACCGCGTCATGCAGCAACACTCCGACCGGTTTT
>SLOW01000343.1 GCA_007132315.1 Opitutales bacterium | reverse complement strand
ATAACCCACCTCAAATCCGCCACAATCTTCAGCGGCGAGCCAAAACTCCGTTTTTCCCCGCCGCTGAAGCCCCGGATTTTTAAACCGCCCAATCCTATCCAATTACGCACCGGCGCTCACATGCCTGGACCTATTCTTTTGTTGTTCAGCGTCAATTCAATGCCTTCATCAGGACTGATCAAAACAGATAATAGGGTAGGCTGATCACTGAATAAATCTGATTCAGTCGATTTGAACACGATGTCGACGCGAGAAGTTTTTTCAGATAAGCGTTTGCATGTACGGATATAAACAGGAACATCACGCCATTCATCTGTGTCGATGGTAATCTTACCTGCAACAAATGTTTCTGTCAGTGTGTCGGAATCGACCTTATCTTCCTGACGGTAGCCTTTTGTTTGTTGATAGCAGGAAATTCAATTTATCGCCTTGTAGCGTCCCAGGAACACATGGCCGTTTTCTTTCCGGTAGCGGTTGAAGCGATTGGCAAAAGTCGATTGTAACCACTTCATGCCAACCACCAGATTCGGCTCCGGCGTTTCGATCAACAGATGATGATTAACCATCAGACACCACGCATGAACTTGCCAACCCTTGGTCTCGCAGACCTCAATCAGACATTCCAGAAAACTCTTACGCGCACCCTCGCTCTCAAAAATCCAACTCCGGTAATTCCCACGGTTGATCACATGGTAATACGTACCTGAATATTCAATCCTTACTTTTCGTGCCATACCGCATGAAAACCCCACAAATCGGCTCAGCCAAGGATTTTTCAAAAAAACGTGGACTGACCCTGCTCCCGCGGGACTGAGGCTGCGCCTCGCTAATCATTCATCAGCCGAGGCGCGCTGTAGCCGCGGGCGCGGATCTCCTCGAGCATCGCCTCAAGCTCCGCCGCCTTATTCGGGCGCGTCTCGACGAGGTTCTGCTGTTGGCCGAGGTCCTCGTCCAGTCGGTTGAGCACGGCATCGTGGGGATTCGCCTTATGGCCGAGCCAGTCCGGCTCGTTCTGAAGCGCGCCCGTCGAAGCGTTGACGTACACCCAATCCCCGTGGCGAATGCCCCAGGGCTCGCCCCACGTACGGTGCACGAGCGTGTCGCGGCCGGACGTCTCGGCCTCGCCCAGCAGGTACGGAAGCAGATCGTGGCTGTCCTCCGCCGCGGTGTCGGGCAGCTCGTAGCCCACGATCGACGCGATCGTCGCCATGATGTCGATCTGGCCGATCAGCTCTTCGCTGACCCTCCCCGACTCAATCACACCCGGCCAGCGAATCGCGAACGGCACGCGGTGGCCCCCCTCCCACACGTCCCGCTTGAGCCCGCGCAGCGGCCCCATGCTGTAGTGGCCGTGGTTGCGGATCCGCACATACGCAATGTTCTCCGGCCCGTTGTCGCTGCTGAAAATCACCAGCGTGTTCTCCGCAAAGCCGTGGTCCTCCAGGGCCGCGAGCACCTCGCCCATGTGCGCATCGCTCTGGTGCATGAAGTCGCCGTAAGGACCGGCCTCCGTCGAGCCCTGGAATTCCTCGATCGGAACGACCGGCGTGTGCGGCGACGTCCACGACCAGTAAAGGAAAAACGGCTGCTCGTCACTCTGCTGCCCGATCCACTGCACGGCCTTCTCCGTCAGCCGCGGCATCACCGCGTCCAGCCGCCAGCCGTCGACCATCGGCCCGAACCGGCAATCGTGGCCCGCTCCCCGCTCGCCCCCCTCGTCGTCCGCCGTCGGCTCGGGAATCGGCGTGAACGGCACCGTCGGCGCCTCCAGGATGCGATCGTCCTCGATCCATGTGTAGGGCGGAAAGTTGGGCACGTCGTCGCCAAAGTAGTAGTCAAAGCCGTGATCCAGCGGCCCGCCCGGCACCGGCTTCGACCAGTCCCACGCTTCAGGGCTGTTGCGGTCGGCCACCTGCTCGTTGCGAATCGCCGACCAGTCCCAGCCCAGGTGCCACTTGCCGATGCACGCGGTGCGGTAACCCTTCTCCTGAAGCATTTGCCCAAGCGTGAGCCGGCCATCGTCCCACCAAGGTTCGCCCCACGAGCCCACGATCCCCTCGCCCTGCCGCCAGTGATACCGGCCCGTCAGCAGTGCGTACCGGCTCGGCGTGCATACACCCGAAGAGCTGTGCGCGTCCGTAAAACGCGCCCCCTGCCGCGCAAACTCGTCCAGGTGCGGCGTGGGGATCTTCGAATCCGGGTTCTGCAAGCTGAAGTCGCCATAACCTTGATCGTCGGAATAAATGATCACGATGTTCGGGCGATCCTCAGGCCCGAGACCGTAAGCGAACCCGCTGACCCCGATCAGAGCGGTGCCAAGAAGGAGCGCAGGCAGAAGCTTCATGAGGTTACCTGAAGGGTGGTTTGGTCGACCGTGGTGAGACCCGATTTCCCGCAGCCGGTCCAAAGGACGGCCACCATCATCGGCAGAATGGGAGGGATCAAGATTTTCCATAGTAGCATTTCGGTTGAGCTGCTCGGGGTCGGTGAGCTTGTCGGGGTCAGAGAAGCCCTTAAATTAATAGTTAACTCGTCTCTCCTCATTTCGCGTGTTCGCCTTCGGCTTTCCTTCCCTCCAAAACTCGATCCACCTTTCCGATCAGCTTACGCAACTTCGCATCGGCCTCGAGCCAACGCTCATAACGCCTTTCCTGAGCGCTTGTTGATAGATGAGGAAATTCAATTGTTGATAGAATTATACGGAACCGTACCCGATTCCAGTGCGACCTCAAGTAAGGCGTTTGTTTTTCCGGCGGGAGCGGTGCCAGAGCGCGCAGCCGGCGGCGGCGAGCCCGAGCAGCAGGGCGACAACCCGCGGTTCCGGAATGACTTCGAAGTGCACGGTTTCGGAGCCGATGCCGGTGTGGGTTCCATCGGCATAGTTACCCTGCAGGAGGAAACGCAGTTCGTATTCCCCGGGCTCGGTGAATCCCCAGTGCCAATGGGTGTGCCCCCACGGCTCCCATTCGTGTTCCAGGGTGCCGTCGGTGGTGTTGTAGGCGAAGACGTTGGTGCCGAATATCGGATCCGGCTGGAACATGGCGAATTCGCCCGGACCGCTGAATCCGTCCAGGGTCATGGTAAACGATTCGAAAAGCGGCTGGTCGTCGGCGTCGCGGAGGCGGGGACGCATCCCGAAGTCGGGAAGGGTTTCGCTCCAGGAAAGGTCGGTGTGTTCGCGGGCGGTGGCGTAGTAGACGACACCGTCGCGTTCGAGCGCGTACGGCGTCTGAGCGATCACGTTCAGGCGCGAAAAATTAAAATCCTCCGGTGCGGCGTGCGGCCGGTCCTGGTTGGCCTGGTCGGTCAGCCCGGTGGCGTATGTGACCGCACGTTCCCGGAAAACCACGTCCCATTCGTCGCTGCCGGGATCGTAGAATACGGTGAAATCGCCCCGGGCGCCGGTAAAGTCAATGACGGCCGCCGGCGAATCCTGGGGGACGGCGATTCCGGCGCAAAAACCGGCGAACAGGATCGGCGTCAGGGCCGACAGGTTTACGGAACGGGTTCGGGACAGGAGTGATTCCGGCATTAGGGAGTCCACTAAACCGGAAAAAATGACCCGGTAAAGCTTGAAATGGGCCCTATTGTCCGGAACGTTGGCGTTTCCCCGGTGGGTATTCGCCGGGAATATGTGATGAAGCTGTCGTCGTCCCAGGGATTCACCATCATCGAACTTTTGGCCGTCATCGCGGTTACGGCAGTCCTGGCAACGATTCTCGTTCAGGTAGGATCTCAGGCCCGGAGGGCTTCGGATCGTTCCGTATCGGCTTCCCATATGAGGGAGATCGGGGTTGCCCTTCACCTGTATGCCAACGATCACGACGGTTGGCTGCCCGAAACGGCGGATCGCGGCCCGGATTATTCCTGGGTGTACACCCTGGTGCCCTACCTCGACGGAGGCGCGGAGGTCCTGGTCTGTCCGGGGGATCCGAGGGGCGACGAGCGGCGGGAACGCCGATTGTCCAGTTACGTGGTGAACGAGTACCTATTTCAGGATGCCTACGGCCCCTTCGGCCAGCCCCTCCCATCCCACCGCAACCTGGAAAACCTGGTGGCCCCGAGTCGCACGATGGCCCTCTTTATCGGTGCCGATCACCTGGCCCCCTCGGTTTCCAACGATCACGCCCACACCCGCGGATGGGAAGGCAATTGGCTGGCGGTCATCGACGCGATTCAACCGGATCGCTTTCGGAGTGGTACCGCCAATCACGATCACACCGACGGCAGCGCCAACTACCTCTATGCCGACGGGCATGTTGCAGCGATCGACGCGCGCGAACTCAAAAGGCGGATCGACGCGGGGGAGAATCCGGCCCGTCCACCTGATGAAACCGATTAGTCGGCCATGGGTTAAATGAGTATTGTTTCCATGACGTACCGCTTGGGGATGCCGGGGATGTTGCCGGCCCTGATTTCGGCGGTTCTGCTCGTCACACCGCTGGGTGGCGAGTGGGCCGTTTTTGAGAACGCACATATACAGGCCAATTATGATTCCCAAACCGATACCTGGGAACTGGGTATCAATCCCGGCCATGGCGGTACCGATCTCGTGCCGGCCGGGAACGCGATCCTCCTGCTCGATGCGAATACCCGGTTGACCGTGCCATCCCTGGACCCGGCCTGGGATTTTATGGGTGAGGAGGGGGACGACGTGTGGGCGACCCCTGCTATCGGATTCGCCCAGTACGGGGTTCCGGCGGATGTTTTTACCGGCGGGGAGAACGGGATGATCGCACAGACCCTGGTGGATTACGGCGGTCCCGACACGTTCTTCATGTACCGCCCCGATGACGCCTAGTCGCCCGTGCGTTTCGATACGCGTCATTCCGAACCTCCTTATGGACGGGTGGACCTGGAAGCCCTGGGGCATCGTCACTACAGTTGGGCGTTTCGTTCCCGGGGGATTCACGTCGCCACCGTGCAGGCTTCGGGAACCCGGGTGGACGACGGAAGCGAAACCGTCAGCGAACCGGTGGCCTTCACCTTCCTGGTTGATCCCGCCCCGGTCCACTGGTGGTTGCTGGACCATTTCGGGTCGGCCGCAATCCAGTCCCGGGCCCTTCTGGAGGCGGATCCGCATGGCTCCGGCATTACAAATCTCAAGGCCTATGCCTTCGGGTTGGACCCCAACGCGCCCGCCACCGGTGGATTGCCCGCAGTGGAGATACGGCCGGTTGACGGTGAGACTTATTTGTGGATCGTGTTCCGCCGTCCCGAGGGCCGGGATGACGTTCATTACACGGTCGAGGTGTCGACCGACCTGCGGAATTGGAGCCCGGTGGACAAGAACACCGTCCCGACCGAATCGCGGGTCGATACCGACGGCACCCCGGTGATGGCGGTTTCGGATGTGGCTCCGGTGGGCGAGGATACGTCGCGCTACCTGCGCGTGAGGACCGAGTGGCGGCCTTAAGGGAACTGCGGTGTTTTGGCGAAAAGAAATTCTTATTTCGTGCTTGCAATCTATGAAGTACAGCTTGTACTTCCTTTAGTCTGTTTTCCCGGCCATGGACGTTCATCTTTACCTCTCCCTGATCCCGGAATCCCTGGTGGCTTCGATGCTGCCTCCGGATGATTTTGGTGCTTATTACGCCACCGGAACCCAGCGGCATTCGCGGGGAAGGGCGATCTTTTTTGAGGTTTCGCGCGATATCCGGTCGGATTACCTCGCCGTCGACGACATCGAGAAACGCTGTGTTCCGCATGCGGACGGACGACCGAGGAAATCGACC
Source organism: Opitutales bacterium (assembly GCA_007132315.1). Classification (GTDB taxonomy): domain Bacteria; phylum Verrucomicrobiota; class Verrucomicrobiia; order Opitutales; family T3Sed10-336; genus SLOW01. The sequence goes on along the minus strand of SLOW01000343.1, from coordinate 334 downwards.
TACCTCGGGGTCTACCGGGTGTTGGAGCACGTGTCGCGGGAGTTCCTGGGCAAGTTGCACCTGGTGACGGCGGACGGGAAGGTTCTGGGGCTGGACCCGGCCGAGCCGCCCGAGGACGCCGGCACCGGTCTTCACCTCTACCAGGAGCTTTGTCCGCTGCGCCCCCGCGTCGTGAGCAAGCTCGGACCGCGGGCTTTCGGCGCCAAACTGACTGACCGCCGGCAACCGGTTTCCCTGGACCGCCTGGTCTATTGCGAACTCCGGCTCGACGAGCTTGCAAACGATCCGGAGAAGGGCCGGGCCGACGACCTCCCCTATGCCAATATCGCCCACT